>JASHRA010000246.1 GCA_030038765.1 Candidatus Dormiibacterota bacterium
ACCGTGTTCGCCGGCGCCGAGGACGCACGGCGCCGGCGGGTCGAGGAGCGATGGCCGCTGGCCGACTACGCGCAGATCATCGCCAGCTGTGCCCGGGCCCGGCAGGTGATCAGCTGGTGAGCGGCGTCCCGGGCCTGCGCGGTCCCCGGCTGGCCGACACCGAGGTCGAGCGCTACAGCCGCCAGCTGCTGCTCCCCGAGGTCGGCGAGGCGGGCCAGCTGCGGCTGCGCCAGGCCCGGGTCACGGTGGTCGGCTGCGGCGGGCTGGGGGTGCCGGCCGCGCTCTACCTGGGTGCCGCCGGGGTGGGCCGGCTCCGGCTCGTCGACCCGGACCGGGTGGAGCTGGACAACCTCCAGCGCCAGCTCGCCTACCGCACCTCGGACCTGGGCCGCTCCAAGGTCGAGGTGCTGGCCGAGCGGCTCTCGGAGCTCAACCCCGAGGTCACCCCCGAGCCCTGCCCGGAGGCCCTGGGAGGCCCGGGCCTGGCCCCTCTCCTGGAGGGGAGCGAGCTGGTCCTGGAGTGCTCCGACGACCCCCAGCTGAAGTTTGCCGTCAACGACCACTGCGTGCCGCGGGGGGTGCCCCTGGTGGTCGGCGGGGCGGCCGCGCTCAGCGGCCAGCTGGTGGTGGTGCCAGCCGGGGGCGCCTGTTACCGCTGCCTCTTCCTGCGCCCGCCCGCGGGGGGGCGGAACGCCTGCCGCGAGCAGGGCGTCCTGGGACCGCTGGTGGGCGCCATCGGGGCCCTCCAGGCGCTGGAGGCGATCAAGCTCATCTGCGGCATCGGCACCGAGACCCAGGGGCGCCTGCTCGATTTCGAGGCCGGGGACTCGCGCTGGCGCGAGGTCCGCTTCCCGCTCGACCCCCAGTGCCCGGCCCACGCCATCCTGGGCTGATCCGGGCTGGCGGATAATTCATGCATGGCAGTTGCAACTGAGAGCCTCCTGCTGGAGGAGATCTCCGATCTCAAGCGCGAGCGCGGGGCGCTGATCCTCGCTCACAACTACCAGCGGGACGAGGTCCAGGACCTGGCCGACTACGTGGGCGACTCCCTCGGGCTCTCGCGCCGGGCCGCCGCCGCCGACGCCGACGTGATCGTCTTCTGCGGGGTCCACTTCATGGCCGAGACGGCGGCCGTGCTCGCCCCCGACCGGACCGTGCTCCTGCCCGACCTCGAGGCGGGCTGCTCACTGGCCGCCAGCATCACCGCCGAGCAGCTCCGGGCCTGGAAGGCGGAGCACCCCGGGGCGGTGGTGGTGAGCTACGTCAACACCTCGGCCGAGGTCAAGGCCGAGTCCGACTACTGCTGCACCTCCAGCAACGCGGTCCGGGTGGTGGAACAGATCCCGGCCGACCGGGAGATCCTCTTCTGCCCCGACTTCTTCCTCGGCTCCCACGTGGAGCGCGTGACCGGGCGCAAGCTCCACGTCTGGCTGGGGGAGTGCCACGTCCATGCCGCCATCCACGGCGCCGAGCTGGAGCGCCAGCTCCGCTCCCACCCCGGGGCCGAGCTCCTGGTCCATCCCGAGTGCGGCTGCACCACGGCCGCCCTGGAGGCGGCCGGGCGGGGCGAGCTGGGGCCGGCCACGGTGGTGACCAGCACCGAGGGCATGGTCCGCCACGCCGCCGCCTCGCCGGCCGACACCTTCATCGTCGCCACCGAGGTGGGCGTCATGCACCGGATGCGCCAGCTGGCCCCGGCCAAGAACTTCCTCGCCGCCAACCCCGACGCCATCTGCCCCTACATGAAGACGATCACCCTGGAGAAGGTCCGCGACTCGCTGCGCGACCTGAAGCACCGCATCACGGTCCCGGAGCCGGTGGCGACCCGGGCCCGGGCCGCGATCGAGAGGATGGTGGAGATCTCGGCCTGATGCCGGAGGCGGTGGGGATCTTCGGCGGCTCCGGCCTCTACCAGCTGCTGGAGGGGGCCGAGGAAGTCCCCGTCCGGACCCCCTACGGGGATCCCAGCGACAGCCTCTGGGTCGGCCAGGTGGCGGGACGGCCGGTCGTGTTCATGCCCCGCCACGGACGCGGGCACACGCTGCCGCCGCACCGGATCAACTTCCGCGCCAACCTCTTCGCCATGCGCCAGGCCGGGGTCCGGCGGGTGCTCGCTCCCTGCGCCGTGGGCTCGCTGCGGCGGGAGATCGCCCCCGGGGACGTGGTCATCCCGGACCAGTTCGTGGACCGCACCTGGGGCCGCGTCGACACCTACTGGGAGGGCCCGGTGGTGCGCCACCTCAGCGCCGCTGACCCCTACTGCCCCGAGCTGGCTGAGGCGGCGGCCCGCGCCGCCCTGGCGGAGGGGGCCCGGGTCCACCGCGGGCAGACCCTGGTGGTGATCCAGGGACCCCGCTTCAGCACCCGGGCGGAGTCGCGCTGGTTCTCCGGCCAGGGCTGGGGGGTGGTGGGGATGACGGGCTACCCTGAGGTGGTGCTGGCCCGGGAGCTGGGGCTCTGCTACAGCGCCATCGCCATGGCCACCGACTACGACGCCGGCCTGGAGGGCGAGCCCGGGGTGGCCCCCGTGACCCACGAGCGTGTCCTCCAGGTCTTCGCCGCCAACCTGGAGCGCGTCCGGCGCATCCTCTTCCGCCTGGTCGAGGAGCTGCCGGAGCGGGCCGGCTGCGGCTGCGCCGGGGGCCAGCCCCTGCCCGAGCTGGCCGCCCCTTGAGCCAAGCGCCCTCCGCCACCAAGGGACCCGCCAAGAAAGACCGCCACCAGCTGATCGCCCAGGGTGCGCTCTGGCAGCGCTCGGAGACGGCCGTCATCTACTCCGGGGGCGTGCTGCTGATCGGCGGCGTCGTCACCTACTTCGACAGCCGCAAGCTGGTCCTGGGGCTGATCGTGGTCGGGGTCCTGATGATGGCGGTCGGCCTGGGGCTCCATTTCGTGGCCCGGCGCTGCTACGTCTACCTCGCCCCCCAGGGGCTGGCCATCCACGGCGTCTGGCGCGAGCGCCTGGTGCCGGCGGAGGCGGTCCGCCAGGCCCGGGTGCAGACGCTCCAGGTGCTCTTCTCCGCGCCCAGCCGGAGGCAGCTGCTGCCCCGCTCCCTGCGCCGCTTCCAGGAGAC
>JASHRA010000247.1 GCA_030038765.1 Candidatus Dormiibacterota bacterium
GCGGGCAACGTCTACCGGCTCCTGGTCAGCGACTACGCGGGCTACACCTCGGGCAGCCTGAGCCTCTCCCTGGGTTCGATCCTGCCCCGGGCGATCGGCTTCCTGCTGCTCCTGGGCGGGGCCGTCGCCGCCCGCCACCGCCCCCTCCACCAGCTCCTGGTCTGGCTCTGGCTGGGGGTGCTGCTGCTCGCCTACGCGCTGCCCAACCGCGACTACGCTCACTTCCTGCTGCCGGCCGTGCCCGCCTTCGCCCTGGCCCTGGCCGGGATCCGACTGCGCCGGCCCCGGGGCCTGCACTGGCCGGCCTGGACCCCGCTCCTGCCGCTGGGTGGAGCGGTGGTCCTGGGGCTCCTGCTGTGGGCCCAGATGATGGCCGTCAACGCCAGCTCGGGCAGCCTCTTCACGGTCAAGCTGACCTTCGAGTACTACCCCGCCTTCGTGGGCGTCTCGACGGGCCAGCTCTCGCGGGCCGCCTACATCTCGGTCTACAGCCCCCGCGCCCTCTCCGAGGACTACGCCGTGGCCTGGCTCCGGGCCAACGACCTCAGCGGCGCCACCGCCGTGGTCTGGTCGCCGGACGCCTGGCCCTACCTGCAGGCAGGCCTGGAGCCGGTCCTGCCGGAGCCGACCATCTACCTCAACAGCCAGCTGCTGGGCCAGCAGGAGCTGCTCCGGCGGGTGCGCCAGGAGCGGCCCGTGGTGGTCATCCTCACCGCCGACTCCTACACCGCCTACGGGCCCATCCTGCCCCTGCTGCAGCAGGGCTACACGGAGGTGGAGGTCTCCGACCGGGGCGAGCTCTGGGTCCGCTCCGACGTCGCGGCCGAGGTGCTGCGCAAGGCCGAGGGGAGAGGCTAGCCGGCCCTGGGGCCGGCGGACGAGGCAGCCCGGGGGCACGGCGGCGGAGAATGGTCCAGGGCTCGCGCGCTCTGGCGCCGCCCCGGCATCCGGCGCCCGAGGCCAGGACGTGAGCCCCGCCCGGACGGCGGCACGAGCGCGGCCGGGGAGCGCGGGCCCGGGCTGGAGCGCGGCGGCGCCATTGGAGGTTGGAATTGGCGATGCGAGACGACAAGGCCACCGTCGAGGTGGTGATCGAGATACCGAAGGGGAGCCGGAACAAGTACGAGATGGACCACAGCAGCGAGCGCATCCGCCTCGACCGGGTGCTCCACTCCTCCGTCCACTACCCCACCGACTACGGCTTCATCCCCGAGACCCTGGCCGAGGACGGCGACCCCTTGGACGCGCTGGTGATCGTCGAGGAGGGGACCTTCCCCGGCTGCTCGGTCCAGGCGAGGGTGGTCGGGCTGCTGCACATGACCGACGAGCACGGGACCGACACCAAGCTGCTCTGCGTGGCCGCCGCCGATCCCCGCTTCGACCTGATCCGCGAGCTCTCCGACCTGGCCCCGCACTGGCTGCGCGAGATCGAGGTCTTCTTCGAGACCTACAAGCAGCTGGAGGACGCCAAGGAGGTCACCCTGGGTGGGTGGGAGGGCCTGCCGGCGGCCATGGCGGCGCTCGAGGAGTGCCGCCAGCGGGCGGCCAGCCAACCGGGGCACTGAGCTGAGGGCTTGCCGGCCCGGCTCCTATCATGGGGGCCGTTCAACTTTGGCCTGGGGCGCGCGCGCCCAGCGACTAGGGGTCCCATGAGGCAGAAGGTCTCCGTGATCGGCGCCGGCAACGTGGGCGCGACGGTGGCCCAGCGCCTGGCCGAGATGGACCTGGCCGACGTCGCCCTGGTGGACGTGGTCGAGGGCCTGGCCGAGGGCAAGGCGCTCGACCTCAGCCAGGCCGGACCGGTGCTCGGCTACGACAGCCGGGTCGAGGGGTCCACCGACTACGCCGTCACCGCCGGCTCCCGGGTGGTGGTCATCACCTCCGGGCTGGCGCGCAAGCCGGGGATGAGCCGGGACGACCTGGTCACCGCCAACGCCAAGATCGTGGGCGAGGTCACGGGCGCGGTCGTGGAGCGCTCCCCGGAGGCGATCCTGGTGGTGGTCACCAACCCCCTCGACGTCATGACCGAGCTGGCCCTCAGGGTCAGCGGCCTGCCCCGCGGCCGGGTCGTGGGGATGGCGGGGATCCTGGACAGCGCTCGCTTCCGCAGCTTCCTGGCCGCCGAGCTCGGGGTCTCGGTGCGCAGCGTCGAGGCCTACGTGCTGGGCGGCCACGGCGACTCCATGGTCCCCCTCCGCGGCGCCACCAGCGTGGCCGGGGTCTCGGTGATGCGGCTGCTGCCCGCGGAGCGGCTGGAGGAGATCGTCCAACGCACCCGGGACGGCGGCGCCGAGGTGGTCCGGCTGCTGAAGAGCGGCAGCGCCTACTACGCGCCCGGGGCCGCCGCTGCCCAGATGGTGGAGGCGATCCTCCGCGACCGGGGTCGGATCCTCCCCTGCGCCGTGCGCCTGGAGGGGGAGTACGGCGTGCAGGGGGTGGTGGTGGGCGTGCCCGTCAAGCTGGGCGCCGCCGGCGTGGAGCAGGTGCTGGAGGTGGAGCTGAGCACCGAGGAGCGCTCCGAGCTGGAGCGCTCGGTGGCGGCCGTGCGCGAGACGGTGGCGGTCCTGGGCTGATGGCGGTCGGCCTGCTCGGAGCTCGCACGGAACAGCTCCAGGCACGGCTGCGCAGGAACTGGTGGCTCTACCCGGCCAACGTCGTGACCTGGCTCGGGCTCTTCTCCGTCTACAGCTTCTGGACCATCGTCTTCTTCCACGTGGACCAGTTCCACCAGTACCTCTCGCCCTTCTACTCGCCGCGGGTCGCGATCGGCCGCACGCCGGTCTCGCCGGCGCTCTTCATCTTCTACATCCCGCTGGGCTTCCGGGCCACCTGCTACTACTACCGCAAGGCCTACTACCGCTCCTTCTTCGCCGATCCCCCGGCCTGCGCCCGCAGCGAGCCGCAGCAGCTGGCCGAGCTGGCGCCGACGGGCAGGGGAGCCGCCTACCGGGGGGAGTCCAGGCTGCCCTTCCTGCTCAACAACCTGCACCGCTTCTTCATGTACTTCGCGGTCGGCTTCCTCGTCGTGCTCTGGATCGACGCCATCAGCTCCTTCTCCTACCGCGGCCACCTGGGCGTGGGCCTGGGCAGCGTGCTGATGGTGCTCAACATCACCCTGCTCACCGGCTACACGCTCGGCTGCCACTCGCTGCGCCACCTCCTGGGGGGCGGCCTCGACTGCTTCTCCTGCGCCCTCGCCGGGGCCCAGCGCTACCAGCTCTGGAAGCGGTCCAGCTGGCTCAACGCGCGCCACTCGACGTTCGCCTGGCTGAGCCTCTTTAGCCTCATCATCACCGACGCCTACATCCGCCTCCTCCAGTACGGGGTCATCCACGACCCCCACCTCGGCTTCTGAGGCGGCCGTGACCATCGAAGCCGACTACGACGTCCTGGTCCTGGGGGCCGGCGGGGCGGGGATGCGGGCCGCCATCGCCGCCGCCGAGCAGGGCTGCCAGGTGGGCGTGGTCTGCAAGTCCCTGCTGGGCAAGGCGCACACGGTCATGGCCGAGGGCGGCATCGCCGCCGCGCTGGGCAACGTCGACCGCAGCGACAGCTGGGAGACCCACTTCGGAGACACCCTGCGGGGCGGCGCCATGCTCAACAACTGGCGCATGGTCCAGCTCTACGCCCACGAGGTCATCGACCGGGTCCTGGAGCTGGAGCAGTGGGGGGGCGTCTTCGACCGCACGGCGGAGGGGCTGATCAGCCAGCGCGCCTTCGGCGCCCACTCCTGGCGGCGCCTGGCCCACATCGGCGACCGCACCGGGCTCGAGATCATCCGCACCTGCCAGGACCGGATGGTGCACACGCCCGGGGTCACGGTCCACATGGAGACCACCATGACCCGGTTGCTCAAGGACGGGGACCGGGTCGCGGGCGCGGTCGGCTACGACCGGGCCAGCGGCGAGCTGGTGGTGCTGCGGGCGCGGGCGGTGGTGCTGGCCACGGGGGGCTGGGGACGGATGTTCCTCATCACCTCCAACTCCTGGGAGGGCACCGGGGACGGCGCCGCCATGGCCTACGAGGCGGGTGCCGAGCTCAAGGACATGGAGTTCGTGCAGTTCCACCCCACCGGGATGGTCTGGCCGCCGGGAGCCCGCGGCATCCTCGTCACCGAGGCGGTGAGGGGGGAGGGGGGGATCCTGCGCAACCGCCTGGGGGAGCGCTTCATGGTCCGCTACGACCCGGTCAAGAAGGACCTCTCCTCCCGGGACGTGGTGGCGCGCTCGATCTTCAAGGAGGTGCAGGCCGGCCGCGGCTCGCCCCACGGCGGCGCCTTCCTCGACGCCAGCCACCTGGGCGCGGACTCGATCCGGCGCTGGCTGCCCTCGATGTACGAGCAGTTCCTCACCCTGGCCGGCGTCGACATCACCCGGGAGCCGATGGAGGTGGCGCCCACCATCCACTACACCATGGGCGGCGTCAACGTCGAGGCCGAGACCGCGGCCACCAGCGTCCCCGGCCTCTTCGCCGCCGGCGAGGTGGCGGCGGGGATGCACGGGGCCAACCGCCTGGGCGGGAACTCCCTGGGCGACATCCTGGTCTTCGGCCGCCGCGCCGGCCTGGGCGCCGCCGACTACGCCCGCTCACACCCCGACCTGCCCCGGCTGAGCCAGGCCGAGGTCGAGGAGGAGCGCCGCCTCCAGCTCCGCCCCCTGGCCGGGGGGCCGGGCGAGAACCCCTTCCAGATCCACCGGGAGCTGCAGCGTGCGATGCAGTCGGGAGCGGCCATCGCCCGCACCGAGGCCTCGCTCAAGGAGACCCTGGAGCGGATCCTGGAGCTGCAGCAGCGCTCGGAGCGGATCCGGGTCCCGGGCACGCCCGCCTACAACCCGGGGCTGAGCGGGGCCCGCGACGACCACTTCATGCTCACCATCAGCGAGGCCATCGTCCGCTCGGCGCTGGAGCGGCGCGAGAGCCGCGGCTCCCAGTGGCGCCTGGACTACCCCGAGCGCGACCCCGCCCTGGGCGCGGTGAACCTCATCAGCCACCTGGGCGCCGGGGGTCGGATGGAGATCTCGCGCCGGGAGCTGCCACCGATGCCGGAGGAGCTGCGCCGGCTCACCGAGGGCGAGACCCGGGTGGCGGCGACCGCGGTCGCCGACGCCGCCGAGGCGCGGCTCCAGGCCCGTCTCCGGGGCCAGCCCCAGCCCAAGGTGGAGGTCTCGCCCGAGGACGAGCGGCCCAAGAACCTGCACATCGAGTACCAGGACGGGGCCACCGACCGGCGGGCCCGGGTCCACGTCTGGCGTGGCAACGCCGCCGGCGGGGACTTCCAGACCTTCACCGTGCCCCAGGTCGAGGGCATGGTGGTGCTCGACGCCATCCACTGGATCCAGGCCAACCTCGCCGCCGACCTCGCCTGTCGCTGGAACTGCAAGGCGGGCAAGTGCGGCTCCTGCAGCGCCGAGATCAACGGCCGGCCCAAGCTCATGTGCAAGACCCGCGTCGACGAGCAGCTGGAGCAGGCCGGCGAGATCTGGGTCCGTCCCATGCAGGTCTTCCCCAAGGTGGAGGACCTGGTCACCGACGTCAGCTGGAACTACGAGGTCAACCGCCGCATCCAGCCCTTCACGCCGGCGCCGGACGCGCGGGCCCCCTTCGTCATGCAGCAGCGGGACGTGGAGCGCGTCATCGAGCAGCGTCGCTGCATCGAGTGCTTCCTCTGCCAGGACGTCTGCCACGTGCTCCGTGAGCACGAGGGCAGGGGCCGCTTCTTCGGGCCTCGCTTCATGGTCCGCATGGCCTCCCTGGAGATGCACCCCAAGGACGTGGCCGACCGCGTCGAGCAGCTCCACGGGGAGGCCGGCGTCGGCTACTGCAACATCACCAAGTGCTGCACCGAGGTGTGCCCGGAGCACATCCACATCACCGACAACGCCATCATCCCGCTCAAGGAGCGGGTCGCCGACGTCCACTTCGACCCCCTGCGGGCGCCCTTCTCCCGAATCCGGCGGGGCGGGCGCAGGGGCTAGGGCGAGGGCAGCTCCCCGGGCCGGGGGGATCCCGGGACGCCACTGCCACCGCCGGCGGCGGCGGGCGGGGCCGCCGCCAGGGAGCGCAGCTCGGCGGGCGCGCGGTAGGTCTTGGAGACCAGCTCCGGGCCCCGGTAGCGCAGCTCCAGGAGGCCGCCCTTGGCGCACTGGAGTCGGTGCAGGGCCCAGGGCCAGCGCCCGTCCTGCCAGGCCCAGAAGGCCTGGATGGGGTCGCCGTGGCTGATGCAGAGGAAGCTCCCACCCGCGTGCTGGCTGAGGCCCCGGGCGATGGCCCGGGAGACCCGCCCGGCCATGGTCGCGAGGCTCTCGTCCCCGGGCAGCAGGCCGGGCCAGGCCATGTGCACGAGCCAGCCCGGCTTGCGCCAGACGATGTCCCGGTGGCGCGTGCCCTGGAGGTAGCGGCCGAACTCTGCCTCCACCAGCTCCGGCCGGACCTCGATGGGGACCCCCGGGGCCAGCTGGCCGGCCACCAGCTGGGCCGTCTCCCGGGCCCGCTCCAGCGGGCTCGTGTAGATCGCGCCCAGCCCCGCCGGGACCAGGTAGCGGCCCATCGCCAGGGCCTGCTCGCGGCCCTTCTCGCTGAGGGGGAAGTTGGGCAGGTGCCCGTAGATCACGCCTTGGGGGTTGGCCACGTCGCAGTGGCGGGCGAGGTAGCAGACGGTGCTGGCCACCCCGGCCTCGGTCGAACTCACTGCGACCATCGTAAGGACTGAGGCGGAGGCGTCAGAATGGCCCCAGCCGAGCCCCCTTAGCTCAGTGGATCAGAGCGGCGCCCTTCTAAGGCGACGGTCGGTGGTTCGAATCCACCAGGGGGTAGACGAGCCGGTTTTGGAGCAGGACGTGGCGCTGGAGACGGATTCGGCGCCGGCGAGCGCCAGCGGCGAGCCGGAGCGCCCGCTCCCGGCCCTGCCCCGGGGGCTGCGTCTCGACGGCACGGAGTCGCCGGTCCTCCGCCTCACCCGGGTCGGTCTCCGCCTGCTGGTGCGGGCCGCGGTCCGGGGCCGACTCCGCCCCCAGGGGCTGGAGCTGGTCCCCCCCAGCGGTCCGCTGCTGATCTGCTCCAACCACCTCTCCAACTTCGACCCCCTGGTCTACGGGGCGATCGTGCCGCGGGTCCTGCACGCCCTCACCAAGTCCGAGCTCTTCGACTCGCGGCCGCTGGGGGCCTACCTGGCCCGCTGCAACTGCATCCCGGTGCGACGGGGCGAGCCCGACCGGCTGGCCATCCGCGGGGCGCTGGCGGTGCTGCGCAGCGGGGGAGCGCTGGTGCTCTTCCCCGAGGGCCACCGCAGCCCTCCCGGGCGGCCGCGCCCCTTCGAGGCCGGGGCCGGCTACCTGGCCCTCCGCTCCGGGGCCCAGGTGCTTCCCTGCGCCATCTGGGGCAGCGAGGGCGTGCTCGGCAAGGGTCAGCTGCTGCCCCGGCGGGCGCGGGTCGGGCTGCGCGTCGGGTCCCCTTTCCGGCCCTCCGCCCGGGGCCCGGCCGCGGCCAGCGTGGAGATACGGTCCCGCGTGCTGGCCCTCCTCCCCGAGGCCTACCGCGGCTCAGCCGATGCCGACCACCTTGACCGTGAAGATGAGGGTTGAGTCGACCGGGATGGTGCTCACCGCCTCGCAGCCGTAGCCGAGGGCGGGCGGGATGACCAGCTCCCGGGTCCCGCCCACGCGCATCCCGGCAAGGCCCTCCACCCAGCCCTCGATGACGGAGCCGGCGGCCAAGTGGAAGCTGACCGGCTTGCCGCCGTTGTCCTTGGAGCTGCTGTCGAAGACGGTGCCGTCGGGGAGCGAGCCGGTGTAGTCCACCTTGACCTCGTCCCCGCTCTTGACCTTCTTGCCGGTGCCGGTCACGAGGTCCTTGACCTGCAGGTTGCCGCTGAGGGTGCGGGCCCCGGCCAGCTGGTAGCTGGCGGTGGTGGAGGGGGAGGTGCAGGAGCTGGGCGAGGCGCTGGCCGAGGCGCTCGGGCTGGCCACGCTGACCGGGCTGGGCGTCGGCGTGGGCGCGGCGACCCCGGAGTCGAAGGAGGCGCCGCAGCCGGCCAGGAACAGGCCCAGTGCCAGCGGGAGCAGGGCGGCCAGCCGCAGCGGCCCCCGGGCCCGCCGGCCCCGCTCAGCCACGCCGGTGGCCATTGCTCGCCGGGCAGACGTGGCCTCCGGGGTCGATGGG
>JASHRA010000248.1 GCA_030038765.1 Candidatus Dormiibacterota bacterium
CGCGGGCGGTGCCCGGCTCGGCGTTCAGCAGTGCCATCCCCGCAGCCGCCGGGCGCGCCCCTGCCGGGGGCCGGCCGGGCGCGCCGCGCCGCAGTTCAGATGCACGTGGCTCACTCCCGGAAAGCCGCTTCCCGGGCCGGCTCCAGGGCCCCTCGGGCGAGGGCCGAGTCCGGGCTGGCCCCCACCTTAGCGCCCCGCCGACCCGGGCGCTGTCCGGGCGCGGGCGAAGACGCGGATACTAGGCAGAGATCGATCCCCGTCCGCAACCAGGGCCGCCCTTGAGCACCCAGATCGAATCCCCCACCGAGACGCAGCAGATGGAGGCACCCACCTTGGAGGTGCCGGCGGCCGCGCCCGCCTTCCAGCCCTCGCTGTGGAACGACGGCCGCGACCCCGCGGCGCTGAACGTGCGCCCCATCGCCACCCCGGAGCAGATCCAGGCCCGGGTCCGGGCCATCGCCGAGGAGATCGCCCTCGACCACCGCGGCACGCCGGTGACGCTGGTGGTGGTGATGCGCGGCGGCTTCGTCTTCGCCGTGGACCTGATCCGCCAGCTCTGGGAGCTCCAGGTGGACGTGCGCGCCATGGAGTTCTTCCAGTCCACCAGCTACCGCGGGGAGCGCCCCGACTCGGCGCCGCAGATCAGTGCCCTGGGACGGGTCCAGCTCCCCGACGACGGCCCGGTGATCATCGTCGACGACATAGTCGACGCCGGCCGGACCATCCAGGCCATGCTGGAGCGCCTCAGCGCCCCGGGCCGACGGCTCGAGGTCTGCGCCCTGCTGGAGCGGGCCGCCGCCCACGTCACCCCGGTGCGCCCCCGCTACGTCGGCTTCCAGCTGGACGGGCCCGGCTTCGTCGTCGGCTACGGGCTGGACCACGACAGCCGCCACCGCGAGCTCCCCTACCTGGCCCAGTGGCTGCTGCCGCCCCAGGGGGGCTGAGCCGGGCCCGGCCGCTGGCCGCCGGTTATGCTCGGTAGCCGAGCAGTGTCCCGTTCCGTTCCCCTGGTGTGAGTCCGGCCCGGGGGCGGAGCGGAGTTCGAGGACCGGGAGTGCCGCTGGGTAGGAGTCAGCTCCGCGTCGACCCAGGAGGGCCAGGGAGGGGCCACCACCCGAGGTGAGCGACAAACCGCCGGGGACCAGTCCCCCCGGTCCCGCGCCGGGATCGCCTCCCGGCAGCCACACCACCTGGGAGGTGGAGCGGCGCACGGCCCGCGCGGGCCGCCTGCTGGGTGACCGCTACGTCGTGGTCGAAGCCGCGGAGGACTTCCGCCACGCGCGCCAGGGGATGCTGGTGGCGACCGAGAAGGCGGACATCCCCGAGGGCGGCCCGGCCCGGCTCGCCTACCTCCTGAAGCGGATGGTCCTGGGCCCGACCCTGCCCAGCGCCGCCATCGAGGGAGAGCGCCTGCCCGTGCGCAAGGCGCTCCCGACGCTCGCCTCGGACGCCCTCTCCTCGGTCGCCTACGGCCCCGAGGCCGGGCTCACGGTGCTGGCCGCCGCCGGCGTCGGGGCGCTCGCCTTCGAGCTGCCCATCGCCGTCGCCATCGCCGTGCTGATGATCCTGGTGGTGATCTCCTACCGCCAGGTGGTGATCACCCGCCAGGCCGACGGCGGCTCCTACGCCGTGGCCCGGGACTACCTCGGACCCTGGCCGGCCATGGTGGCCGCCGCCGCCCTCCTCATCGACTACGTCCTGACCGTCTCCGTCAGCATCTCCTCGGGCGCCGATGCGCTCTCCTCCGCCTTCCCCGCCCTCGTCGCCCTGCGCCTGCCCCTGGCCCTGGTCCTCATCGTCATGATCTGCGCCGCCAACCTGCGCGGCCTGCGCGAGGCCGGGCGCCTCTTCTCCACCCCCACCTACGCCTTCATCCTGGTGATGCTGGCCCTGATCGTGGTGGGGCTGGTCCGGGGCCTCAGCGGGGGCGTCCACCACGGGCTCGGGGTCTACCCGCCGATCCCCAACCCGACCGAGCTGCTGACCCCCTTCCTGGTGCTGACCGCCTTCGCCTCCGGCTGCTCCTCCATGACCGGGATCGAGGCCGTCTCCGACAGCGTCCGCAGCTTCCAGGACCCGCCCGGCAACAACGCCGCCAAGACCCTGGTCCTGCTCGGCGCCATCCTCGTGGTCCTCTTCATCGGGGTCACCCTGCTGGACGTGGTCTACGGGGTGCTGCCCAGGCCGGGCGGAAGCCCCACCGTCCTGGCCCAGATCGCGCGCGACGTCTTCACCGGCCCCGGCCGCGACTTCTTCTACGTGATCCAGTTCTGCACCACGCTGGTCCTGATCCTGGCCGCCAACGCCAGCTTCAACGGCTTCCCCCGGCTCTGCGCCTTCCTGGCCCGGGACGACCGCCTCCCCCACCGCCTCTCCGCCTACGGCAACCGGCTCGTCTACTCGGGGGCGATCCTCTTCCTGACCCTGGTGGCGATGGGCGTCGTGGCCCTCTTCCGGGCCAACACCGACCACCTCATCAACCTCTACGCGATCGGCGTCTTCACCGCCTTCACGCTGGCCCAGGCGGCCCTGGTGCGCTACCACCTGCGCCACCGCCGGGGTCACTGGCACCGCAACCTGGTGCTCAACGGCGTTGGCATGCTGGCCACCGCCCTGGTCGACGGCATCGTCATGGTGGTCAAGTTCCAGCGCGGGGCCTGGGTGGTGCTGATCATCGTGCCGCTGCTGGTCCTGGTCTTCTGGTTCTGCGGCCGCCACTACCTCTTCATCCGCGAGCGCCTGCCCGGGCGCAGCGGCAGTCCCCGGCCGGTCGACCCGATCACCTCGGTGGTGCCCATCTGGGACCTCGACCGCCCCAGCGAGCGGGCCCTGGAGTACGCCGCCGGCCTCGGCGGGGAGCTGGTGGTGCTCGACCTCACGCCCGGCGTCGGGGTCGGGGCCCGGGTCCAGGACCTGCTCGCCAAGGCGCGCGCGGAAGGCCGGCCCGCCTGCCGGGAGCGCCTGGAGCGAGGCGCGCCCGGGGCCGGCGTCGGGGCGCTGCTCCAGCTCATCGACCGCCTCCTGGGAGAGGGGGGGCGGCCCCAGGTCACGGTCATGGTCCCGGACGTCGTCAACGGCTCCGGCCTTCCTGGGCTGCTCCGCCGCCCCCGCTCGCTGCGGCTCAAGCTGGCCCTCCTGGACCGGCCCCGCGTGGTGGCGGTCAGCTATCCCGCCGACTGGCACCCGCGGCGGCGGGGCTCGGACGGCCAGCGGCGGCCCGGGCCGCGGGTGGCGCTGGTCCCGGTCGCGGGCCTGGACCTGCTCGCCGCGCGCGCCCTCCGCTACGCCCAGGGGATCGCCGACGAGGTGCTGGCGGTGCACGTCGCCACCGGTCAGCCCGGTGAGCTCCGCTCGGGCCCGGCGCCGGGCCCGCGGACCCGCTCGGCCGACGACCCCGGGGGGCTCCCGGACGAGGAGGCGCGGGCCCTGGCGGGCAGCTGGGAGGAGTGGGTGAGAGGCGCCGCCGGTCTCGACCCGACGCGTCCCCAGCCCCGCCTGGTGATGCTGGTCTCTCC
>JASHRA010000249.1 GCA_030038765.1 Candidatus Dormiibacterota bacterium
CTGGCCGCCGCCCTCGACCGGCTCCACCCCCAGGGCGGGTCCGGGAGTTGAGACAGGAGGCGCGCCTCGACCCGACCAGGGGCGAGCTCCTCGCCCTGGCCCTCCTCCAGGCCGCCCTGAGCGGCTACACCTTCCGCCGCCCGCGGCGCTTCTGGCCCCTCATGACGCCCGGCCTGACTGCCCTGGGGCTGCCCGCCTGGCGCCGCCTGCGCCGGCGGCCCGAACCCGCAGCGGGCACCTGGCTGGCCGCGGGGGCGGCCCTGGGAGCGGCTGCCTACGGCCTCACCTGGGCCGCGGCCTCGGTCCTGGAGCGCTCCCCGGCGGGCCGCCGCTGGCTCTCGCAGCTGGCCCGCTGCCGGGGCGACCTTGCGCCCGCGCTGGCGGCGCTGCTGGTGCTCCCGGCGGCCACCGGCGAGGAGCTCTTCTGGCGCCGGGCGGTGCTGGGATCCGAACTGGCGGACGGCTCCCAGGCGGCCTCGGAGGTGGCCCGGGCCAGCCTCCTCTACGCGCTCGTCCAGGGGGCCAGCGGGCAGCCTCTCCCGCCCGCCGGAGGCCTGCTCCTGGGCCTCACCACGGGCTGGGTCCGCCTGCGCTCCGGCTCGATCTGGCCGGCGGTGGCGGCCCACATCGCCTACAGCGAGCTCTGCCTCGTCGCTCCGGGCCTGCCAGGAGCCGGCAATTGAGCTCAGAACGCGCCGGAATCGTGGACATTTCCGTTACCTAACCGTCGCCGGGCCGGGGACGGGTGGCTGGCAACATCGGACCGTGGCCGCCACACTCAGCGTAGAAGCAGGCCCGCAGCTCGAGCCTGGCGCCCTGAAGCGCGCCTCTCGGCGACCTCCCCCCTCGCCCCGCCGGTCTCCCGCCGAGGCGGCCGAGCTGGCCATCCGCGACCTGCTCCGGCCCCACGCCATGCGTCTCACCGTGGAGCCGGTGTGCCGGCTGGTGGACCGTTCCATCCTCGGCTACGAGGTGCGCTGGCGGGTCCCCCGGCTGGACGCCGCGCCCTCGATCCCCGAGATCTGGGAGGCGGCGGAGGCGGCGGACCTGCTCAACGCACTCGACGATACCCTCCTCCACGCCGAGCTGGAGGTGGCCAAGCGGCTGGTCCCGGGCGCGGTCCTGGTCCAGGTCCATCCCTGGCGCTGGCGCCGCCCGGGGCTGGTCGGGAGCCTGGCCCGGGAGGCCCGCGCCATGGGCCTCAACCCGGGCAACCTGGTCTGGCAGCTGGTAGATCGCCCCGAGGAGCAGAGCCGGCTCGACGCCACTCCCCTGGCCGAGCTCTCCGGCCAGCTCCACGAGCGCGGCTTCAAGGTCGCCCTGGCCCAGCTGGGAGCCACCCGGACCCGGCTGGCCGGGCTCGCCGTGGCCGAGCCGGACCTGCTCCAGCTCGACTCCGTGCTGGTCGACGGGATCGCCACCAGCCGGGGGCAGCGGGCCGTGGTCTCGGCCATGGTGGCCTTCGCCGCCGAGATGGACTGCTACTTGGCCGCCGGGGGCATCGCCGAGGAGCGCCAGCGCGAGGTCCTGCGCGACGTCGGGGTGGCCTTCGGCCACGGCCCCCTGATGGGGGACCCGCTGGAGGCCGCCGGCGTCCTGGGGCTGCCCGGCGCCCGCTCCCTCCTGGTCCTCACCAGCCCGAGCCAGTCCGCCCCGCTCCGCGCCGAGGCCCCGCGCCGCCACCGGCGCGAGCTGGCGCCGCCTCGGCGCGACGGGTCCCAGATGGGCATCGCGGAGATCCTGAGCCAGGCGGCCCGGGCCTTCCAGACCGAGCACGACCCGCACGCCACCCTGGAGCTGGCGGCCGACTACCTGGACCGGGTGGTGCCCTCGGACGGCCTCTCCATCTACGAGGCGGACTGGGACACGGGCCGCTTCCGCCCGGTGCTGGCCCGCTCGGCCAAGGACCCCACCTACGCCTCCGGCGTGATGGCCTACCCCTTCGGCCTGGGCACCGGACTCACCGGCTGGGCCTTCGACCTGGGCGTCCCCCAGCGGGTCAACGACGCCGACGCCCACCCCGCCGCCGGCCACGTCCCCGGCACCACCAGCGAGGACGAGTCCATGTTGCTCATCCCCCTGATCGCGGGCGACTTCCGCCTCGGGATGCTGAACATGGTCCGCTTCCGCCGCGACGCCTACCTCGCCGACGACCTCAACGTGGCCGCCCTGGTGGCCCACATGGCGGCCGCCGCCTGGCGCAACGCCCAGCTCTACTCGGAGCAGGTGCAGCACGCCATCACCGACTCCCTGACCGGCCTGCTCAACACCCGCTGGCTGCGCGACGCCGGGCGCCGAGAGGTCGCCATCGCCGAGCGCCAGGACGAGGAGATGGCGGTGCTGATGGTCGACCTGGACAACTTCAAGGAGGTCAACGACAACTTCGGCCACGCCGCCGGGGACGCCATCCTGCGCGATGTCGGGCGGGCCCTGCAGCGCTCCGTCCGGGCCGAGGACGCGGCCGTGCGCTACGGCGGCGAGGAGTTCGTGCTCATCCTGCGCGGCTGCGGCCGCACCGGGGCACGCCGCATCGCCTCGGAGATCCGCCACGGGCTGGCCCGCATCCGCCTCCCCGAGGGGGCCGAGGCGGGCGCCTCGGTCACGGCCTCGATCGGCGTCGCCCTCTTCCCCAAGCACGGACGCACCATGGGCCAGCTGCTGGGGGTGGCCGATGCCGCCATGTACGCCGCCAAGCGTCGCGGCAAGGACCGGGTCTCGCTGGCCAGGTAGGGGAGCGGGCCGGGGACGGGAGTCCTGCGTCGGGCGGTCGGAGAAAACCTAGACTCGCCGCTGCATCTCACGCTGACGCGGGGCGCGCTTTCGAGCACTCGGTTTCACCGCCTGGATGATCGCCGCGGAGGCGTGCCGGTGCACACGGTGGGTAGGGGTCACCTTGATCCGCTCGAGGCCGGCCGATGTCAGGATCCGGATGAACTGGCGCTCGGTGAGGGCCCCCGCGATGCAGCCGGTGCACGACGCCAGGTGCGCCACATCCGCCGGATCCAGGTCATCGTCCGCGACCACGTCCGAAACGGCGAAGCGCCCGCCCGGCCGCAGCACTCGCGCCGCCTCCCGGATCACTCTCTCCTTCTGCGCTGAGAGGTTGATGACGCAGTTCGAGATGACGACGTCGACGCTGGCGGAGGGGAGGGGGATGTCTTCCAGGAAGCCCTTCAGGAACTCCACGTTCTCGATCGACGCCCGCCTCGCGTTCTCGCGGGCGAGCTCCAGCATCTCGTCGGTCATGTCGAGGCCGATCGCCCTCCCCCTCGGCGCCACTCGTCGGGCCGATATGAGGACGTCGGCGCCCGCCCCGGAGCCGAGGTCGAGCACGACCTCGCCCTGGTGGAGGTCGGCGACCGCTGTCGGGACGCCGCAGCCCAGGGAGGCCTCGATGGCGGCCGCGGTGCCCGGGTCCGCCGCCTCCTGCCCGTAGAGGGAAGCCCCGAAAACCTGCTCGCCCCGCTCGTCTTCGAGCCCCGCTCCTGCTGCCGAGCAGCAGCCAGCCTCGGCGTCGGCGCGCCGGGCCACCGCCGCGTACTTCCGCCGCACCGCCTCGCGCATCTCATCCACCGGGGGGACTTCCTCTCTGGACGAGTGGGCTGCGTCGGGGCCGGCCTGTGCGCCCTCGCCGTCGCAGCAGGACCAGCGCGCCGGTCGGCCGCCGCTGGCCGGACTCGCGGCGCGCTTGGCCTGCCCCTCTAGCCCAGCCATGCCGAGAGCTCCTCCAGAGCGGTCGGGACCACGTAGTAGTAGGCCCAAAGCCCCTGGCGCTCGCACCCGACGATGCCGGCCTGGCGCAGGACCTTCAAGTGGTGCGAGACGGTCGGCTGGGAGATGTCGAAGAGCGGCACCAGCTCGCAGACGCAGACCTTGCCGGCGTGCTTGCGCAGCACGTCCACCAGCTGGAGGCGGATCGGGTCGCCGAGCGCCTTGGCCGCCGCCGCCATCCGCTCCGCCGCCTGCCCCGGGACCTCGGGATAGGCGACCGGCTCACAGCAGGGCTCGCCGGGGAGGCGCTTCGTCTTCGGGCTGAGCTGCAGCGCCGGTGCCATCGATAGAAGACTACCTATCTAACTGAAAGCTGTCAATGGATGACCTGTGGAGGAGCGGGCACCACCCTGTGCCCCGGGCGAGCTGCCACTCGGGGGACTCCCCGTGCCCCTGCAGCAGCGGGGAGCGCCGGGAAGGGAGCCCTCCCGGCCAGCGCCCGGCGCCAGCGGCGGATGCATCGGCG
>JASHRA010000250.1 GCA_030038765.1 Candidatus Dormiibacterota bacterium
GGGCGGCGCCGGCGGCTACCACCCCCAGGCGCGCCCAGCGCAAGCTCTTGTTTGCCGACTCGCTTGCCATCTACCGCCTCCCTGTCCTAGCGAGGGGTCGCGGCCCCCCGGCCTGACGCCCACAACCGACCGTGCGGTCCTTCGCCACGGTGCTGCCCTCCTTGATGGACTCAGCTCGCTACGGCGCAGCGAGTGTGCTGGCTGGCCGGTGGATTCGCTCGCTGCCGTGCCCGGATGCCCTCACGCCACCAGCACCTCGATGCCGCGGGCGCGGAGGCCCTGCACCACGTCGGGATCGGCTCGGCTGTCGGTGACCAGGACCTGGACCGCGTCCAGGCCCACGATGGGGGTGAAGCCGGTCCGGCCCAGCTTGCTGGCGTCGGCCACCACCACCACCCGCCGCGCCCGCGCCGCCAGCGCGCTGCCGATCTCCGCGATCAGCATGTGGGGCGTGGTCAGGCCGCCCTCGACGGTGAGCCCGTCGCAGCCGAGGAAGGCGATGTCGGCGCTGAGGTCGCGCAGCGCCGCCATGGTGCCGGGGCCGACCAGGGCCCGGTGCTCGGGCAGGTAGAGGCCGCCGAGGCAGATGAGGTGAGGCTGGTCCCAGCTGCCGACCTCCTCCACCACCGGCAGGGAGTTCGTCACCAGGGTCACGGACCCGGGGCCCCGGAGCGCCCCCCGGAGGTAGATCGCCACCTGGGCCACGGTCGAGCCGGAGTCGAAGAGGACGACGTCGCCGTCGTGGACCAGGCTGGCGGCCAGCTCCCCGATCCGCCGCTTCTCGGAGAGGTGCTCCCGGGCCCGCCAGAGGGCGCCGGAGCCGTTGCGCGCCCCCCCGTTCACGACCGCTCCCCCGCGGACGCGGCGGAGCCGGCCGGCATCCTGGAGGACGGTGAGGTCGTGGCGGATCGAGGTGTCGGTGACGCCGAACTGGGCCATGAGCTCGGTGACACTGACACTGTCCCTCTCGTCCAGCAACTTGGAGATCAGGTCACGCCTCAGCTCCGCCGGGATCACCTGGGACGTGGCTGCACCTGGACAGGCCCCAGGGCCGCTCGCGCCCGACCCGGCGCGGCGGGGGCGCGGTTCGGAACAGGCTTACAGTCGGCCTTCGGCATTCTTTCCTTTCTGGGAGAAACGTTGACTCGAAACGGCCTGCCGGGATACTATCCACAAGCAGTCCGAAGGTCAAGCGGAGCGGCGTTCTGAGTTCCAGCTTGCCGTCGACGAACTGGGGGAGGCGAGGCGGAGAGCACAACCCTCCGAGCGCGGGTGTCACTGATATCAGAAGGTTTCCGAAGGTAGGCCACGGGCGTCCCTGGCGGCCGGGCCCGGCCCGGCGCGGATCTGCCTGCAGCCGAGGTTGAACTGGAGGCAGGTCGCATGACGACGGGACAGGAGATCAGGCTGGCGCGGCTGTTCGACGGGGGACGGAACGCCGTCGTGGTGGCGCTCGACCACGGCCTCTACAACGGCCCCCGGCCCGGCTTCAACGACCTCCCCTCCGCCGTGGGCCAGCTCGGAGCCGCCGACGCCATCCTGCTCAGCCCGGGGATGGCGGCCCACCTGGGCCACGCCTTCGCCCGGCGAGGGGCGCCGGCCATGATCGTGCGCCTCAACTGGGGCACCCAGTACGCCACCCAGTGGAAGTACCACGAGAGTCGCAGCGTGCCCGTCCTGGACGCGGCCGAGGCCGCCTCCCTCGGGGCCGACGTGGCCCTGGTGGGCATGTCGGTGCGGACCGGCTCCGAGGCCGTCGACGCGGAGAACGTGGAGATCGTGGCCCGGGCGGTCCGGGGCAAGCGCCAGGCCGGGATCCCGCTCATCGGCGAGGTCTACCCGGCGGGGCACGAGGACCTGCCTCCGGAGGAGCGCCAGGAGCAGATCGCCGTCGGCTGCCGCATCGTCAGCGAGCTGGGGGTGGACGTGGTCAAGACCTTCTACACCGGCAGCCGCTTCCGCGAGATCGTCGACGCGGTGCCGATCCCGGTCCTCGCCCTCGGCTCGCGCAAGCTGCCCCGCGAGCGTGACGCCCTCCAGCTGGCGGCGGAGGCGATCGCCTCCGGGGCCCGGGGCGTGGTCTTCGGCCGCAACGTGCTCCAGGCGCGCGACCCGGAGCGCTTCCTGGCCGCCCTGCTGGCGGTGGTCAAGGAGTCGGTCGCCCCCGACGAGGCGGCCGCGCGCAGCGGGCTGGGGGAGGAGGCGCCCGGCTGATGGGGCTGCTGCTCGGGATCGACGCCGGGACCACCTCCCTCAAGGCGGGGCTGTTCGACGACGCCGGGACCGAGCTGGCCAGCGCGGGGCGGGAGTACCGGCTCCGGACCCCGTCGCCGGAGCGGGTGGAGCTGGACGCCAACCTCTACTGGGAGGCGACCGTCGACGCCGTGCGGCGCTGCCTCGGCGAGGCCAGCTCCGGGCCCGACGCGGTGCGCGCGCTGGCCCTCTCCAGCCAGGGCGAGACCCTGGTCCCCGTCTCCGCCGACGGCTCGCCCCTGGGCCCGGCCATCGTCTGGCTGGACAACCGCGCCACCGAGGAGGCGGAGCTGGTCCGGGAGCGCTTCGGCGAGGAGCTCGTCTACCGGACCACCGGGGTGCCCGCGCTGGCGCCCACCTGGCCCGCCTGCAAGCTGCTCTGGTGGCGGCGCCGGGAGCCCGAGCTCTTCCACGCCGCCGCCCACTTCCTCCTGGTCGAGGAGTTCCTGCTCCAGCGCCTCACCGGGCGCTTGGTGGCCGAGTCCGGGGTCCAGTCCTCCTCGCTGCTGCTGGACATCACCGACGGTCGCTGGTGGGAGCCCATGCTCTCCTGGCTGGGCCTGGAGCCCGGGCTCCTGGGTGACCTGGTCCGGCCCGGCGAGGTGGTGGGATCCCTGGCTCCCCGGGCCGCGGAGGCGCTCGGCCTCAGCCCCGGCATCCCGGTGGTGGCGGGGGGCATGGACCAGTGCGCCGGGGCCGTGGGGGTGGGCAACGTCCGCCCCGGGATGCTCTCCGAGAGCACCGGCGGCGCGCTCACCGTCCAGGCCTCGGTCGCCCGCCCCTCCGCCGACATGCAGGCCCGGACCCCGGTCTACCTCCACTCCGCGCCCGGGCTCTTCCTCTACTGCCCGGTCTGCCCCACCGGCGGCATGGCCCTGACCTGGTTCCGGGACCACTTCACGGCCGCCCTGGGCGAGCCGGCCCCGGGCGGCGGTGGCGGCGCCCCCTACGAGCTCCTCACCGAGCTGGCCGCCGCGGTCGCGCCGGGGGCGGACGGCCTCACCGTGCTGCCCCAGCTGGCGGGCGCCCTGAGCCCGGAGGAGGAGCCGGCGGCGCGGGGCGTGATCTTCGGCCTCACCCTGGCCCACGGCCGGCCCCAGCTGGTGCGGGCCATCCTGGAGGGCGTCGCCTTCATGCTCCGCGACAACCTGGAGCTGCTCCGCCGGCTGGGCGCGGGCGCGCCCGAGCTCCGCTCCCACGGGGGCGGGGCCCGGAGCCCGCTCTGGTGCCAGATCAAGGCCGACGTCTGCTCCATCCCGGTGCTGACGCTGGTCGGCTCCGAGGCCGCGGTGCGGGGCGACGCGATGCTGGCCGGGGTTGCCGCCGGCAGCTTCGCGGACCTCACCGAGGCGGCGGCGGCGGCGGTCCGGGTGGCTTCCCGCTACGAGCCCGACGCCGGCCTCCGCGCCGCCTACGACGAGGCCCACCGGCGCTATCGCGACCTGTTCCAGGCGGTCCGGCCCCTGTTCCGCCCGGCAGCGGAGCTCCCGCCCGGGATGCCCGGCGGGGAGGAGCTGGCTCGCGCCAGCCAAGCAGGGAGGAGATGAGGTGACCAGCACGGCCAAGATCGGCGTCCTGACCATGGCGCTCCTGGAGGACGCCTACAACAAGACCGGGCACATGCGGCCGCAGGCGACCGAGGCGGCCCGGGAGGTGGCCCGGAGGCTGGAGGGGCTGGGCACGGTGGTCCACCCCGGGCTGGTCGAGGACGAGGCCCAGGCGGCGGCCGCGGCGCGCCAGTTCCGGGCCGAGGACGTCGACCTCATCGTGGCCGTGGAGCTGGCCTACACCAAGGGCCTGGTTCCGGTCCGGTGCCTGCTCGACACCACCGCCCCGGTGCTGGTCTGGAACACCCAGAAGATCTCCAGCCTCAAGGTCCAGGACGGCTTCGACGTGGTCATGCTGAACTCCGGCATGGCCGGCATGCCGGAGCTGACCGCGGCCCTGCTCCGGCTCGGCCGCGACTTCTCCCTGGTCACCTCGCAGCTGGGCGACGAGGGCGGGCTGGCCAGGATCGGCCAGGTGGTCCGGGCGGCGGCGCTGCGGCGCCGGCTCCGCTCCGCCCGGGTGGGGCTGGTGGGGCACCCCTTCGAGGGCATGACCGACCTCATGTTCGACCAGGTGGGCCTGCGCCAGACGGTGGGCCCGGTGGTCTGGCCGGTGGAGCCGGAGCTGGTGGCGGAGGAGTTCGGCCGGGTGGCGGGGGCCGAGGTGGAGGCCACCGTCGCCGGCGAGCGGCAGCGCTACCGGGTCGAGATGGAGGCCGAGCTCTTCGAGCGCTCGGTGCGGCTGGCGCTGGCGCTGGAGCACACCGTCCGGGAGCAGTCCCTCGACGCCTTCACCGCCTTCGACCAGGTCTGGCTCACCGACCCCCGGGTCGGGGTCATCCCCTCCTACGGGACGGGGCGGCTCTGCGAGCTCGGCTTCCCCAGCGCGCCCGAGGGGGATGCGGTCACGGCCGTGGCCCAGCTGGTGCTCCAGGAGCTGGCGGGCCAGGCGACGACGATGGAGAACTACGTCGTCGACTTCGACCACGACGCCGCCATGTTCTCCCACGACGGCCACGGCAACCCCGCCCTCGGGACCCCCGGGGAGGTCTCGGTCAAGCACTCCATCTACTACCAGGGGGTGCACGGCTACGGCGCCGGTTTCGAGTTCGGCTACGCGCCGGGGCCGATCACCAACCTGGCCATCGTCGGCGCCGGCCGGGGCCGCTGGCGCTTCGTCATCTCGGAGGGCGAGCTGCTTCCCATCGAGCCCCGCCCCATCTCCGCCCCCCAGGGGCTCTTCCGGCACGCCTCGCTGGGCGTGGCCGACTGGTGCGACGGCTGGCTGCGCGCTGGCGCCACCCACCACATGGGGGCGGCCCAGGGCCTCTGGGCGGCCGAGCTCCTGGCGCTGGCGCGGATGCTGCAGGTCGAGGCGGTGGTGGTCTGATGGGCCCCGCCACCGGCCGGGCCCGGGGCTAGCCGGGCGTGCCGGAACGCGTGCGGCTGGCCCCGCCCTTCTTCGAGCTCGGGCCCAAGACCTACATGTACGGCCCCGCCATGGTGCGCCTGGCCCGGGTCGCCGACGGCCTCAGCTCCGAGTTCGGCGTCCAGATCGTGCTCACCCCCCAGTACGTGGACATCGCGAGGATCGTCGCCGCCGTGGAGCGGGTCCTGGTCTTTGCCCAGCACATGGACGCGCTCCGTCCCGGCCGCGGCATCGGGGCAGTGCTGCCCGAGGCGCTGCGCTCGGCGGGGGCGGTGGGCGTGCTCCTGAACCACGCCGAGCGGCCTCTCGAGCGGGAGCAGCTGGCCGCCACCGTGGGCCGCGCCGGGGAGGTGGGGCTGGCAACGCTGGTCTGTGCCGCCGACCTCCCGGCCGCCCTCGAGATCGCCCGGCTCGGGCCCGGCGGGATCGTGTTGGAGGCGCCGGACAGGATCGGCACCGGCTCGCCGGAGCGGCCCTCAGCAGCCGGGATCGCGGCCCAGGACGGGGCCGTCTGGGAGGTGGACCCGGGCATCCGGCTGCTGCACGCGGCCGGCATCGGCGGCCCCCGGGACGTCTTCCAGGTGATGGCGGCCGGGGCCCAGGGGACCGGTTCCACCAGCGCCGTCTTCGCCGCCCCGGACCCGGCCCAGGCGCTGCGGGAGATGATCAGAGCCGCCCGCGAGGGGTGGGACGCCAGA
>JASHRA010000251.1 GCA_030038765.1 Candidatus Dormiibacterota bacterium
CGCCTCTACATGTACAACCACGTCTACTTCCACCGCACCGTGCGCCGGATCGACCTCCACCTCCGCCCCGTCTTCGCCGAGACCTGTGAGCGCCTGCTCCCGGGCAATCCCCTGGAGGACCTGGAGACCTACCTGACGCTCACCGACTGGTCCCTGATGGCGGAGGTCGAGCGCATGCAGCGCTCCCCCCGGGACGAGGAAGAGCGCCGTCTCGGGCGCCACTGGGAGGCGGTCACCACCCGCCGCCTGCCCTGGACGCTCGCCTTCGAGGCCTACCGCGAGCTGAGCCGGCCCGATCCCCCGCCCGGGCTCCGCGACCCGCGCCAGATCGAGCGTCGCATCCGGGAGGCGCTGCCCGCCGACCTGGGGGAGGTGGGCCTGGAGGTGGACCTGGCCGGCACCGCGCCCCGGCCCGAGAACCCGGCGGCGGAGCACCTCGCCCTGCGGCTCTTCGACCCCATCTCGGGTCGAGTGGAGGAGGAGGCCGGTGCCCAGCTCCTGGCCCGGCTCCTGCCGGCGCGCACGCTCTGGCTGCGCGTCTACACCGACGCCCGCTCCGACCGCTCCGCCATCCGCGCCGCGGCGGCGGAGGCGTTGCCCGCCATCCTCGATGGAGGCTCTCCAGGCGACGACGCCGACGCGCCCTGAGCGGCAGGCCCCCACCTCCGCGGGCATACTCGGCCTGGGACCATCGCGGACGAAGGCGTCGGCGCCTGAGCCGCCGCCCAGGTGCAGAGGCTCTCTGGGCCTGGCAGGCCGCTTGATCGGCAGGCTGTGCCCGATCGATCGACAAGTCGCTGCGCTGCCTGCGATCCGGCCGCTGCCGGGCCCGACCGCTGGATTAGGGGCTGGCGCTCGGCTGGCCTAGACCACTATTCCCTAAAGGCACGTAATTCGCTTTAACTAAGAATCACGGTCTAAGCAGCAATCAAATGCGATATACTCACGATTCATGAGACCAACAAATATTCCCAGAACGGAGAGCGAGCTCATCGAGTCCGCGGTTGCCTGGCTGGGCGCACGTCTCCCTCCAGGGTGGGAGGTGCGGCGCTCACAACGGGAGCTTGCCCGCCCGCGGCCACTGGGGCCGCCCACGCCGATCGACGCCGCGATCGACCTCCGATCAAGCGCCGGAGTGACCACCACGCTCGCCGTGGAGGCAAAGCGGTCTTTTGGGCCACGCGACGCCGAGCGCCTCTTCTGGGGCTTGTCGGGCAGTGTCCGAGGCCTCGCGCCGCACGTCGCCGTGCTGGTCATAGCACCGTGGCTCAGCCCCAGATCCCAAGAACTGCTTATTGCCCAGGGGGTCAGCTACATTGATCTCACCGGTAATGCTTCGATCAGGCTGGAGACCCCGGCCATCGTCTTCGTCACCCAGGGGGCGGCTAGAAACCCGGCGCCGTTGCCGCCGGGGCAGACTCGGCTTCGGGGTCCGAGAGCTGGGCGACTCCTCCGTCTCCTAGTGGACGTGGCGCCCCCTTATGGGGTCATCGAGGCGGCAAGGGCAGCAAAGCTCGCGCCCGGCTACGTGTCGCGTCTTCTCGAAACCCTGGACCAAGAGGCACTCATCGAGCGAACCACCCGTGGCGGAGTTCGGAGCGTGGATATCGCCAAACTGCTGCACCGCTGGTCGCAGACATATTCCGTCTTCAACACCAACGCCGCGTCGTACTTCGTCGCGGCGGGCGGGCCTGAAGCGGCGCGGGATCGCCTATCCGCACAGCAGTCCGGTACGCGCTTCGCCGTCACTGGGTCGTTTGCGGCCGTAAGAATTGCGCCAGTCGCCGCGCCAACTCTGCTCACCGGCTACTGCGATGACGCGCTGGCAGCGGCTCGTGCCGCTGGACTGCTTCCTGCTGACCGAGGTGCCAACGTCGCGCTACTGACCGCCTTTGATGCCGTCGTCTGGGAAAGGACCGACACCCAAGGAGGTGTAATGTACGTTGCACCCTCCCAGACCGCTGTGGACTGTCTGACTGGCAACGGGCGCATGCCCTCCGAGGGCGAGGCGGTCATCGAGTGGATGGCCAACAACGAGGCGAAGTGGCGGAAGGCGTCGCTGGGTGATGCCTTGACGTTACCCGATAGCGGGTCACTCCGTGAGCGCAAGTCCTGAACCGCATCCGCTATACGTTGCCGCGCGCAAGGTCCTCCTCGACGCTCTCCTAGCGCTGGCCGCACACAGCGGCGCGGTGATCCTCCGTGGTGCGCAGGCTGTCTATCTGCACGCCGGCGAGGCCGACTTGGCCGTGGCGCCGTATACGGCCGACGGTGATCTGACCCTAGACCCATCCTTGCTCCACGACGCTCCACTGCTTGAGGTTGCGATGCGAAGGGCCAACTTCGACCTGCTGAGCGGAGATCGGTAACAGCCCGGGACCTGGGTCGCTCCGGCTCGGGTCAAGGGCCGAACATTACTCATACCTGTCGATCTCATCATTCCAGAGGGAGTAGCTCACAAGTCGGGAAGGCGCGGGGCGCGCCTCGGGGTTCACGGGAACCGAGCCGCTCGCAGAGCGGTCGGACTGGAGGCCGCGCTCGTGGACAACGATGAGTTGACCCTCGGAGCGCTCGATCCATCCGATCTACGCTCAGTTACTGCACGCGTCGCCGGCCCAGCAGCTCTCCTGGTAGCTAAGGCGCACAAGATCCACGACCGAGTCGCCGAGGGCCGCCCCGCCCGTCTGGTGGACAAGGACGCGACTGATGTGGTACGTCTCATGAGGTCGACCCAAGCAGACCGCGTCCGTCGCACCCTACAGCAGCTCTCTGATGACTCCGTGGCCGGTGAGGTGACCCAATCGGCGCTGGCTTACCTCGAAGAGCTCTTCGGAAGGTCCCGCGCCGCTGGGGTCGAGGTGGCGGCGCGCGGGCTCTCTCCGGCCATGGCGAGGGAGACTGTGGAGGTCATCTGCACCTCGTATGTCGCGGGGCTGAGACCTGGCCTCTGACCGAAGAGCCGCCATGTGTCCCGGCGGCGCGACTTGGGGCTCTGGATAGCCCTCCAACACGCGCCCAGAGCGACGGGCTGCCTCAAGGCAGCGTCGACCCATCGCGCCGAGGAGCCCCACCCCCCGGACTGCTTGGTCCGCCGCGGCTGCCCGTGCCTTCGCCCCGCGACTGAGGCGGGGCCAGGAGCTGGGGCCGGACCTGGCTCCCAGGCGCGCGGCCTTCGGGGTCGACTGGCCGGGGGCTTCTCTGGCACCTCCCCGAGACGGCGCGGTCTCCGGGCCACGACGTCCCAGGTCAGCGCCGGGGCCGGCGGCCACGCAGGAAGCGGCGCAGCAGCATGACCCCGATCAGCAGCACCAGGCCGGTCCAGACCGCCGCCTCGGCCACCGCCACGCGGCGCGCTCCCGGGCCCGGCTCAGGGGCGGGGGATGCGCGGACCGGCTGGCATCTCGGGCCGGGGGCTGGCCTGGAAGTTGACCTGGCTGATCTGGGCCGCCAGCAGGGCGGCGACCCGCTCGAAGACCTGGGCTGGCCCCGATCCCGGCTCCGCCAGAACCAGCGGCTGGCCCTCGCCCCCGCCCAGGCGGACGGCCGGGTCGAGGGGGATCTCGCCGAGGAAGGGGAGCCCCCGGCGCTCCGCCAGCTCCCGTCCGCCGCCCCGGCTGAAGATCTCGGTGACCTCGCCGCAGTGGGGGCAGGTGAACCCGCTCATGTTCTCGATCACGCCCAGCACCGGGACCCGGAGCTGCTGGAACATGGCGATCCCCCGGCCCACGTCGGCGAGGGAGACGTCCTGCGGCGTGGTGACCACCACCGCCCCGGTGAGGGGGATGGACTGGGCCAGCGTGAGCTGGACGTCGCCGGTGCCCGGGGGCAGGTCGCAGACCAGGTAGTCGACCTCCCCCCAGTCGACCTCGAAGAGGAACTGCTTGACCGCACCGGCCAGCATCGGGCCCCGCCAGACCACGGGCCGGTCCGGCTCCAGGATGGTTCCGATCGACATCACCGCCAGCTCCCCCTTGCGCAGCGGCAGCATGCGCCCGTCGCGCTGGCCGGGACGCTCGCGCAGGCCCAGCATCACGGGCACGTTGGGGCCGTAGATGTCGGCGTCCAGCAGGCCCACCCGGGCCCCCGCCCGCAGCAGGGCGTAGGCGAGGTTGATGGCGACCGTGGTCTTGCCCACCCCGCCCTTGCCGGCGCTGACCGCGATCGTGTTGCGCACCCCGGGGATGTCCTGGCGCCCGATCACACCCCGGGTGCGGCTGACGTCGGCGCCCCACTCCACCTCGACCCGGCTGATGCCCTCCACCCGGCCCACCACCGCCCTCGAGATCTCCTCCTCGATCCGCTCCTTGAGCGGGCAGGCGGGCGTGGTCAGCACCACCTGGAGGCGGGCCGTGTCCCCCTCCACCCGGAGGTGCTTGAACATGCCCAGCTGCATCATGGGGCGGTGCAGCTCGGGGTCCTGGATCGGGGCCAGCGCGTCCTCGAGCGCCGCCAGTGTCTTGCGCTCGTCGATCACGGCCACTGCCTCGATCATAGCCAAAGGCGCTGCCGGCGCCGCCCGGTGAGGGTGGCGCCCCGCTCCCGGGCGAGCGCCGCCACCCTCGGAGCAGCGCGCCCGGGCTGTTGTTGCAATTGCCCGCAACAGATATGATGTCCTCGTGATCGGGATCGAGGCGCTGCGGCAGCAGGGCCGGCGGCTCACGCCCCAGCGGCGGCTGGTCTACGCCGCGCTCCTGGAGCACCCCGGCCACGTCACCGCCGACGAGCTCTGCAGCGCCATCTCGCGCCGGCTGCCGGGGTTCCAGCGCACCACCGTCTACCGCACCCTGGACCTCCTGGTGGAGCTGGGGCTGGCCCGCAAGGTCCAGCTCGGGCACGCCAACAGCTACGAGGCAGTCAAGGCGGGCTCCGAGTCCCACCAGCACCTGGTCTGCGACCGCTGCGGCGGCACCTTCGACGTCAGCTGCCCGGAGGTCCCGGCCTGGGTGGAGAGCGCCGCCCGGCCCATGGGCTTCTCCGTGGAGCGGGTGGAGCTCCTGGGCCACGGCACCTGCCGCGGCTGCGCCGAGCCCAGCTGAGCCGGCCGGCCTAGGAGGGCGGCTCCAGGAGGCGCTCGCCGAAGTCGGTCCGGCGCACCTCGCGGGCGAAGGCCGGACCCTCCTCCTCCAGCTCCAGGGCGGACTCGTAGACGAAGGCGTAGAGGTCGCTGAAGCGGTCGCTCTGGAAGCCGCGCGCGGCCAGCCGGGCGCCCAGCTCGGGCGCGGCGCGGAGCGAGCCCTGGAGCCGCCGGGCCGCCTCCAGCAGGGCGCGCAGCACGTCCAGCTCGGTGGCGTACTCCTCCAGGACCTCGGGGGCGGCCTCGGCCTCCTCGAGCTGGGCCAGCTTGCGCTCCAGCTCGGCGATCTCCTCTAGGTACTCCGCCTGCTGAGGGTCGTTCATGGGGGGTGGGCCGGTCCTGCCGACCCGGCGCTCAGTGGATCAGGAAGTGGGTGGCGACGACGGGCGCGATCAGGATGGCGATGATGTTGACCACCTTGATCATGGGGTTGATGGCCGGGCCGGCGGTGTCCTTGTAGGGGTCGCCGACGGTGTCCCCGGTGACAGCGGCGGCGTGGGTCTCGGTCCCCTTGCCGCCGTAGTTGCCCTCCTCGATGTACTTCTTGGCGTTGTCCCAGGCGCCCCCGCCCGAGGTCATCTGCAGGGCCAGGAAGAGTCCCACCACGATGGTCCCGATGAGCATCCCCCCGAGCGCCTCCGGGCCCAGGATGAAGCCCACCAGCAGGGGGGCCAGGACCGGGATCAGCCCGGGTAGGATCATCTCCCGCTGGGCCGCCTTGGTGACGATGGCGACGCAGCGGCCGTAGAGGGGCCGGGCTGTCCCGTCCATGATCCCGGGCATCTCCCGGAACTGGCGCCGGACCTCCTCGACCACGCCCCCGGCGGCCCTTCCCACGGCCTGCATGGCGAGCGAGCCGAAGAGCACCGGCAGGATGCCGCCGAAGAGCAGGCCCACGATCACGCGCGGGTTGGTGAGGGCGAAGTTGAAGTGGTGGTGCCCCAGGGTGGCGTTGTAGCCGGCGAAGAGGACCAGCGTCGCCAGCGCCGCCGAGCCGATGGCGTAGCCCTTGGTGACCGCCTTGGTGGTGTTGCCGACCGCGTCCAGGGGATCGGTGATGGCCCGCACCGCGTCGGGCAGGTCCGCCATCTCGGCGATGCCGCCGGCGTTGTCCGTGATCGGGCCGTAGGCGTCGATGGC
>JASHRA010000252.1 GCA_030038765.1 Candidatus Dormiibacterota bacterium
CTGGTCCCGCGATCGGGCCGAACAGCGTGGGAAGACTGATCAGCCCCATGATCCGCCCGAGCTTGCGTCCCCCGGTCGCCCCCACCAGCAGGTTCTGCAGGATGGGCAGCATCAGGCCGCCACCGATGCCCTGCAGGACACGGAACGCGATCAGCGCGTCGATGTCCCATGCCAGGCTGGAGAGGATCGAGCCGACCATGAACAGCGCCAGCGCTCCCATCCAGACCTGCTTGGCTCCGAAGCGGGCGCTGGCCCAACCGGCGACGGGGACGACAATGCCCAGCGCGAGCACGTAGCCGCTGATCGTCCACTGGCCGGTCGAGACCGACGTGTGCAGGCCGTGAGCCAAGCGGTCGATGGCGACGTTGACGATGGTCGAGTCGAAGACGACCATCACCACTCCGACGAGCAGGACCACCGCCAGCTTGATGAAGGCGGGGTCGAGCCGCTCCTTGCCGGCCTCCGCGGGTGGTGCTGCCGCGCTCATGGGCTCCACTCATTGGCGATAAGATGCTTCATCCGCATCTAATAGCGGCAATGGTAGCAGCCCCGCGATAAGATGCGCAACCAGCATCTTGGATTAGGATGGGAGGGTGCCCGCGATGCGTCTATCCACTTCCGGCAGGGGCAGCCGAAGTCCCGCCTCGCCGGCTCGGCGCCGCCGGGGCGCCGAGCTCGAGGCAGCCCTGCTCGAAGCCGCCTGGGACGAGCTGCGCGACGTCGGCTACCCCGCCTTCACCCTCGAGGGGGTGGCGGCGCGGGCCGGCACCAGCCGCCCGGTTCTGGCCCGGCGCTGGTCCGACCGGGTCGAGCTGGTCGTCGCCGCCATCCGTCACCACAACGTCGTGCTCGACCCGCACGACACCGGCACGCTCCGAGGCGACGTGCTGGCCCTGCTACGCCAGCTCTCCGCCGGTGCCAGCGAGATGGTCGGCGTGCTCAGCTTCGTGTTCGCTGACTACTTCGACGCGACGAGCCTCTCGCCCGCGGACCTGCGAGAGCGGGTCACCGGCGGGACTCCCAGCAGGATGCTGGCCATTATCCAGCGTGCCCGAGAGCGCGGCGAAGTGGAGCCCGGCTGGCTCAGCCCGCGGATAGCCTCGCTACCGGTCGATCTCGTCCGCCACGACGTGATCATGAACCAGGCTCCCGTACCCGACGAGACCCTCGTCGAGATCGTCGACCGCATCTTCCTTCCCCTGGTCCTGGGCAACCGACCGGGACCGGAGCCTGGAGCACGATCGAAGCCACAGGACCCGCCTGGCGTGTGGGCGGGTGCTGGCAGCCAAGGGGCTGCCCGCTAGGCCCGACCCTGGGGCGTCGGGATAGCTGGCAGGGTCACCCTCGGGGTGCAGAAGACTGCGAACGGCGCTCGGGATGGTGCTGCCATCCCCCAGGCTCGAACGACCAGGGCAGCCCATCCGCGGCCTCCACTTACGACCAGCCCCCCATCAATTCGGGCCTCCGACCCACGACACACACATCTTGTGGCCCAGGTCCTCCCTCGGCGATGTCGGCCGATACGTGAGCCGGCGCTGGTTCCCACAAGTGGGCGGGCCCGGATCCCCCGGACACAAGATGTGGTATACATGCCCCAATCAGATCCCCAGCCGTTGGCACGGGGACGAGGAACAACCCATGCGCTGCCCCTACTGCAACCACGACGACCTGCGGGTGGTGGACTCCCGCGACTCGGAAACGGGCGAGGCCATCCGGCGTCGCCGTGCCTGCAACAGCTGTGGCAAGCGCTTCACCACCTACGAGCGGATCGAGTCCATCCCCTTCTACATCGTGAAGAAGGACGGGCGCCGCGAGGATTTCGACCGGGGCAAGCTCTTCCAGGGCCTGATGACCGCCTGCGCCAAGCGCGACATCTCCCCCACCCGCATCTCGCAGCTGGTCGAGGAGGTGGAGGCCGAGCTCCGCGGGCGGGGCCAGTCCGAGCTGCCCAGCGTCGAGGTGGGTGAGCTGGTGATGGAGCAGCTGCGGCGGCTGGACGACGTCGCCTACGTCCGCTTCGCCTCCGTCTACCGCTCCTTCCGCGACGTCTCCGAGGTGCGCAACGAGATCGACCACCTGCTGCGCGAGTCGCCCGGAGCGGCCGCCCCCAAGCGGGCGGCGCGACGGCAGCGGGCCAGCTGAGCGCGCCGGCCACGCTGGCGGAGCGCCTCGCCGAGCTCCGCTCCCGGATCGCGGCGAGCGCTAGGTCCTCGGGCCGGGACCCGGGCACCGTCGAGCTGCTGCCGGTGAGCAAGGGGCAGCCGCCCGAGCTGCTGCTGGAGGCCGCGTCGCTGGGGCTGCTGCGCCTCGGCGAGAACTACGTGCAGGAGTGCGAGTCCAAGCGCAGCTGGCTCCTGGAGCATGGTGAGACGCGCATCGACTGGGTCCTGCTGGGCCACCTCCAGCGCAACAAGCTGGGACGCGCTCTCCGCCTCTTCAGCCGGGTCTGGAGCCTGGACAGCCTGGAGCTGGCCCGGAAGCTGGCAGCGGCGGAGGCCGACGAGCGCCCCCTGGAGGTGCTCTGCGAGGTCGAGCTGACCGGCCTGCCGGGTCGCTCGGGCTACTCGCCCGAGGGTCTGCGGCGGGACTGGGAGCAGCTCCTGCAGCTGCCCGGAATCCAGATCACCGGGCTCATGACGGTGGCCGCGCCGGGAGCCCCTGGGCCAGCCTTCTCCGCCTGCCGCGAGCTGGCCCGCGAGCTGGAGCGGCGAGGAGGGGCCTCCCTGCCGAGGCTCAGCATGGGGATGAGCCAGGACTTCGAGGAGGCGATCCGGGAGGGCAGCACGGAGGTCCGCATCGGGAGCGCCCTGATGGGACCCCGGATCGATCCGGACCGTGGGCGGGAACCCGGCCTGGGTGCGCCTTAGGCGCGCCCGAGACGTGTAGGCAGCCTGGGAGGCGGGGGAAGTAGGGCACCCCCGCGCGATCGTCTTGCCGCCGGCCCTCGACCAGGGGGCCGCGGTCCGCCGGTCGCGCCATGTCGTGCACGGTCCGCGCGATCGGTGTGTTTGGAAGCTCCTATCGGAGAGCCGCGACCCCGCCTCTGGGCCAGCGCCACACGGCGCCCGGGGGGGCAAAGTTGCGGGCGACGATCCCCAGCAGCAGGAGGGGGAACGCCACGCCATAGGCGAAACCGAACCAGTCGACGTAGCCCAATGGGACGAGCCCAGCCATGCTGCCCAGCAGCAGGAACGCCCCACCGACGATGACCCATCGCGCCCCGGCCAGCCCCCTCCACGCCATCGCCCCGCCCAGCGCACAGAGTAGGTTCGCCACTATTGGCACCCCATGGGCGGCCATCACGGCAACGAAGATGGCCTCCGGAGGCCACAGCCCAAGGAAGGTGAACGGCGGGGCGAGCCAGGGGGTGGCTGCGCCGATCGTACCGACGACCCCGATCGCGAACCAGGCGGCGCACACGAGGCCCACGGCACGGCCGGACTGCCCCACGGCGGAGCCCAGGGGCTCCCGCTCGGGCGCACTCTGAGGCGCCATGGGGCCGACCGCCACTACGTACGCCGCCACCGCCACGCTGGCCACCCCGGTTGCTGGGAGCAACAGGGCTTCCCCGAGATACGAGAGGTTCGGCGGGATGAGGAAGGCGATGAACTGGAGGACGTAGGCCAGGCCGGCCAAGGAAAGGCCCACAAGGACCGTGGGCACCGCGCCCCTGGCCCCGCTCCGCATTCGCCAACCGCCGGCCGCGCCGACCGCTGCGCCCAGCGGCAGGAGGACCAGCTGGGCGAAGAGAAGCGCGTCGACGACGTCGCGGAACGCAGTTCCTTGAAGCAGAGGACCGACTCCGGCAACCACGGAGATGAGGGACCAGACGCAGACGACAGTTCCCAGGCCCCTACGGGGGAGCTGGCCCCGGATGGGGAGTCCCCAACGTCGATGCGGGATTCCGTCGTCTCGCCCCATGGCGCCCCTCTCCGCCGCCGGGCTGAGCGGCCGCCCGCCGCACCCGGGGCCGTGCCACTGTAGCGCTCGCCACCAGCCCGGGTGTGCCCAGTCGCGGCCCTGTGAGCCCTACCGCATCCGTCCGTCCGGGGCCGTGAGCCCAGAGCCGGAGGAGGCGCGGGACCGGCTCTCCATTCGCTGGCAAGGCCGGCGGAGGACCGTGCCCATGACCATCTCGGGCACCGGCCGAGGGGCCTCTCCGGGGCGGAACGTCCGTCACCGCAGCGCTTGAAGATCGTTGGGCGGCCCGCCCCTTGTGCGTCCGCTCCGGATCCCCATCCCCGCAGCCAGGAGGGAAGGTAATCAGGGGAACGCTGCCGAGGCGCGGCTCCGTCAGCTCTGGTTTCGGTCCGGCGGGGGC
>JASHRA010000253.1 GCA_030038765.1 Candidatus Dormiibacterota bacterium
CCCTGCTGCTGGTGGCCGTCTGGCTGGCCAGCCGGCGTGACCTGGGCAGGGGCCTGCTGGGCGTCCGCCCCGGCCCCGCCCGCGCGGCCCGCTGGCTGCGCAGTCCCCTGGGGCTGGCCTGGCGTCTCCAGCGCGGCCTGCTGGCCGGCTGGGTGGCGGGCCTGGCCGTCACCGGCCTCGTGGTCGGGGCCATCACCAAGAGCATCGGCCAGCTGTTGAGCCAGAACCGCGCCCTGGCGCACGTCTTCGCGCACCTGGGCGGGAGCACGGGACTGGTGAACGCCTACCTGGCGGCGATGATGTCGTTGCTCGGCATCATCGTCTCCAGCTACGCCATCCAGGCGCTGCTCCGGTTGCGCGCCGAGGAGGTGAGCGGGCACGCGGAGCCGGTGCTGGCGTCAGCCACGACACGCGGGCGCTGGGCCGCCAGCCACCTCAGCCTCTCCCTGCTCGGTCCCGCGGCCGCACTGCTGGCGGCCGGACTCGGCGTCGGGCTCGGCCACGGGCTGGAGACGGGGCACCCGGCCCAGGAACTGCTGCAGGTGCTCCCCGCCGCCGCCGTCCAACTCCCGGCGGTGTGGGTGCTGACCGGCGTCACCATGCTGCTGGTGGGCGCCCTGCCGCGCTGGGCGGCGCTGAGCTGGGCCGCGCTGGCGCTCTGCCTGCTGCTCAGCCTGGTCGGGACCGCGCTCCAGCTCAACCAGTCGGTCCTGGGGATCTCGCCCTTCGCGCACGTCCCGCTCCTCCCCGGGGGCTCGCTGGTCCTGGCGCCACTCGCCTGGCTCGCGCTGATCGCCGCCCTCCTAGCCGCCGCCGGTATCGCCGCCCTGGAGCGCCGAGCCATACCGACGCCGTAGGGAGCGAGCGTCGACCAGGGCTCTCCGTGGCGCGGCGGTCGAGCGATGCGCGATGCGCGCCCACCGGTCCCCGCCAGCCCGCGTGACGTAGGCCCGGCGCCAGCCCGTCTCCTCCGCGCCACCGCAGGTCGGGCCTGGCGACGCGGCCGAGTCCCGCCGTGTGACCTGGGTCACTCGCCGCCTCATCCTCGCCGCTCCGGCATCACCAGCGAGCCGGGTCGCAGTCGGAGGCACTGCCGGTCCGTAACCACCATGGGCGCTGGGACATTCAAGGGGCATGCGCGTGTATTGGCCGCGCCGGGCCAGGAGCGCCCCACCCCGGCTCGCCAGCCTGGCCCTGGTGGCAGCCCTCCCCCTCCTGCTGGTGGCCAACTCTCAGCAGGTCCTCGCCGCCCGCACCGGTGGCGCCGCAGGCACAGTAGACGCGACCTGGTCCCCTCTGCCTTCGCGGCCAAGCCCGCTGCCGCGCAACTCAGCCGGATTTGCCTATGACCCGGTGACCCGGGAGATGGTCTTGACCGGTGGGCACAGCGGGTGCGGTCCAAACCCCACCAGCTATCTGGACACGTGGGCTCTGCGCGGACGCCGATGGGTGCAGATGCACCCGTCAGGTGCCGAGCCGGGAGCGATGTCCTTCTTTTCCATGGCCTATGACGAAGCGACGAAGCAGCTCGTGACAGTCGGGATCGACACCAACTGTGGCCTCGGCACCGAGATGCTGAGCTGGACCGGTACCCATTGGCAGCCGGCCAGCAGTCAACTAGCTCTGCCACCACCGATGTTCTGGTCCGCGCTCGCATTCGACCAGGCCACCGACCGGCTCCTGCTCTTCGGCCTGGCCCAGGTCTCAGCGACGGGAAACACGTATCTGCCGGAGACGTGGAGCTGGAACGGCGTGAGCTGGACCCAACTGGCTCCGGCGACTGAGCCGCCGATGCTGGAGAACGCCAGCCTCACCTACGACCCCGCAACGCGGGGGCTCTTGCTCTTCGGAGGTAACCCCTACAACCCAGCCTCCGACGGACCGGTCGCGGCCCCACTTGGACAGACCTGGTCGTGGAACGGCGGGGACTGGCACCGCGTCGACCCCCACCATTCCCCGCCGGCTCGGATCGGAGCGGCGGCAGCCTACGATCCCGAGTTGGGGGGAGTCGTCCTCTTCGGCGGCAGCAGCACGTCCGTCGCGGACGGCCAGGACCTGCGGCCCCTCGGCGACTCCTGGCTCTGGAACGGGAAGGACTGGCTCGCCATCAGGAGCGGGCAGAGCCCAGCGCCGCGCCTGCTGGCCCAGATGAGCTACGACCCCGCCCTGCGAGCGCTGGTCCTGTTCGGCGGGTCGGTCGACAACACGGCGGACCTCGCCGACACCTGGACGCTTGTCCCCCGATCCGGCGGGGCCGGAGGTGGCCGATGATTCGCCAGCGGGCCGGCCTCGCCGCACGCGCCTGCGTCGCCGGCATCCTCGGCGCGAGCGTCCTCGGTCTGGGCGGGGCCTGGGCCGCCAGCCCGGTCATCGGCGCCAGCCGTCTGGTCAGCGCCGACGACGTGCCCGTGTGCACGACGAGCTGGCGACTTGTTGCGATACCCCAGCCCGCCGGCGAGAGCGTGCTCAAGGATGGCGTTCCCATCGGTGCCTCCGTGGCCGGCCTCTCTGGCACCGGGGCCGAAGACGTCTGGGCGGTGGGCAGCTACGTGGCCGGCCCGAGCTACATCACCTCCACGCTGGCGGAGCACTGGACCGGCAGCCGCTGGGAGATCACTCCGACGCCGGACCTCCCCCAGGAGGATGGCTGGACCGGCAACCAACTCAGCAGCGTCGTGACGCTGTCAGCGTCGGACGCCTGGGCGGTGGGATCCGCCGGGGTGGGGTCCTACGGCTCCGACATCCAGTACTCCGCCTCCGGGACCCTGGTCGAGCACTGGGACGGAACTGCCTGGGCCGTCGTTGCCGCTCCCGACCTCACCCCCGACGACGAGCTGAGTTCGGTCTCAGCCGACGGTCCCGACGACGTCTGGGCGGTCGGGACGGCCCAGGACATCCCCGCCGGCTTCGACGGCGTGCCGGTCGCCGTGCCGCTCGTCGAGCATTGGAACGGCGCCACGTGGTCGCTGGTCACGTTCCCCGACCCCGGACTCGACCCCTTCGACCCGACCCAGACCGGGCCCATCAGTCAGGCCATCCCCGGGAGCCGAGCCAACGCCTACGAAGAGGCCTCCCTCACCGGGGTCGACGCCGTGTCCAGCGACCAGGTCTGGGTCACAGGAGACTTGGAAGAGGTCCAGGACTTGAATGCGACTCTGGTATACAAGTCCTTCGTTTCTGAGTGGGACGGCACCGCGTGGTCCACCTCCATCGTCCCGACCTTGGCTCCCGCCGAGTCCGGGGTCGAGACCAGCCAGTCGGTGCTGGCCATCGCGAGTGCGGCTGGCAGCGGGGTCCGCGTGGTGGGTTCGGCGGCCCCCCAGGTCCCCATCGTGGTGACGGAGCGCAAGGGCACCCAGAGAGTGACGTCTCTGCTCGCTATCGCCGGCTCTGGTGAGCTCGACACCATATCCGAGCGCGGTGACGACGACATCTGGGCAGCCGGGAGTTCGATCCTTCACTGGAACGGGAAAGCTTGGAAGAGCACCTTCGACGTGGGCGGAGTGGCGATCGATCCCATCACCGCGGTCGATGCGGTCTCCAAGGTGGATGTTTGGGCGGTGGGAGATGGCTACTTCGCACACGGGGATTGCGTCACTCCGGGCAGAAAATAGTGCGCTCCTGATGAGCGCGCCAGCGCCATGTTGTCGCCGGCGGCCAGCTGCCCCGCAGTTGGGGGAGCACCGGCCAGGTGCCGTGCGTGACGATCCCCTCCTGGGCGCTGATCATCGGATGAATCGGTAGTTGATGAGCAGGTGACCAGTCGGCGAGGTTTCACTTCGGGTCGGTCGGAGAGCCTTCGCGGCAAGCCCGTCTAGGAGCCTGCGCCCGCGGCCCACGATCCTCGGCGCGACCACCAACTTCAGCTCGTCGGCGACGTCGGCCGCTATCAGCGCCTGAGCCACCGAGATGCTGGCGTGGACGCCGATGTCACCGCCGGACTTCTCCTTCAGGGATCGTACGAACGTGATCAGATCACCAGGCACCCTCTTGGCGTTGGCCCACTCGGGGTCGAGCGGAGCGGCGGTCGCGACGTATTTCGCGACCCCGTTGATGAAGGTCGCGAACGGCTCGATCTCGCTGCTGGGCCAGAACCGTGCCCACTCTTCATAGCTGCGGCGCCCCATGATGACAGCGTCTTGTGCCGCAATCGTGGCGGCCAAGTTGGTCTGCATCGAGTCGTCCCATTCGCTGATGAACGCGTCGGGATCCTCGGCGACCCCGTCCAGTGACACTAGCTCGTAGACGACGACCTTTCGCAAGTCCGGCTCCTCCAATTAGCACCGACGTCGCACGGCCGACGGATCGCTCGCGCGATTTCCGGCGGTCCAGATTGCCGGATGGCGCAGAGAGGGCCACTCCCCACACGACCTGGTGACGACTGCTCGCACCCTGAGCCGCCGCCTGGCGAGCGTCGCGCCCACGGGGAAGGGCCACGCCGACCGGCCCCGGAAGCGTCGGGATCGGTGCCGCCAGCAGGATTCGAACCTGCGACCCTGGGCTTAAAAGGCCCCTGCGCTACCACTGCGCCATGGCGGCCCGGACGCCAGCGTACCTCAGGTCGGAGAGCCCTGCGGCGCTCGGTCCCACCGACCCCGGCCCTGCCTGGGGCACGGATCGAAGAGGCGCGTGACAGCGCGCGACCCAGGCCGACGGTCAGCTCCTGCCCCGGGCCGAGCCCGCCTCGGCCCCAGCGGAGCGGGAGCTCACGCATCCTCGAGGGGACGCTTGGCCGGCTCGCCACCGCTGCCATCGGGCTCGGCACCCGCGTCCAACGTCTCCCCTAACCCGGGGTCGGTGTAGAACTGGCGCACTTCTACCGCGTCCTGGCGGGCGACGGGATGCGTGGCCGCCAGCGCCACCGCCTCCTCGCGGTCGCGGCAGCTGACCACGTCGATCCCGGCCAGCCGGGAGTCGATGTCGAGGAAGGGACCCGGGCTGATGCGCGTCTCCCCGTCGCGCCAGCGCAGCGTGGCGGCCGTCTCGGGACCGCCCAGCTCAGCCCCCAGAACCAGCCGCCCACGTCGCAAGAGGTCCTCCCGCCAGTCCCGGCACTCTCCCCTCAGCGCGGGATCGGTGGCCGCCGCGTGGCGGCCCCGGTGAACCCAAGCGCTGAGGAGCCAGGGGATCCCGGCAGAGTCGTCGCCCTTGGCGAACGCCTCGGCCCCTGGGCCCAGGCGCAGGCCGTCCGGGAAGGGACGGATCTCGAAGGGGCAGTAGCGGTTGACCGGATTGCCCGACTGCGCCGCGATGGCGTCGTCCAGGTCCCGGGCCTGGAAGACGCTGATGCCCCCCACGTACTCCTTGGTCTCGGCGAAGGGTCCGTCCGTGACCAGGGGCCGGCCCTGGCGGAGGCGCACGGTGGCCGGGGTGGGGGGATGGTCCAGCTCCCGGCCGAGGCGCCTGCCGCCGCGCCGCTCCATCGCCTCCGCCCAGGCGGGCCAGTTGCGGTTCATGTACTCCAGCGCCTCCTCCGGCTGCGCTCCCTCGGTCACGATGATCGTCAAGTAGTCCATCTCCACCTCGCTCTCAGGGCCGCTTCAGGTGCCAGGGCCAGGATGACAAGCCGCGCCGATGCCGGGCTCCGCCCTCCGATCTCGGGTGCCAGGCCACGCGCCCCGCCCGGACGCTCTCCGGGCCCACCACCGGACGACGAACGGGACCCGGCCGAGGGGACAGTGGAGCCGGCCTCCCCGAGCCGCGGCGCCGCCGGCGCGGCGACCGGGCCCGAGCCCGCCTCCGCCGGGGCGGTCGGGCAGGGCTCAGGGACGGGTCCCGGAGCGTGCCCGCAGGTGGCTCCGCTCCGCCGGGTTGAGGGTCAGCTGCAGGGCCCGCCCGAAGGCCACCCGGGCCTCCTCCTCCCGGCCCAGGCGGCGGAGCAGCTCGGCCCTGGTGGCGTGGAGGAGGTGGTAGCCGTCGAGCTGGGTCGTGAGCGCCTCGGTCTCCCTCAGCGCCGCCTCCGGGCCGGCCACGTGGGCCAGGGCCACGGCCCGGTTGAGCCGGACCACGGGCGAGGGGTCGAGCTCCGCCAGGCGGTCGTAGAAGCGGACCATCAGGCCCCAGTCCGTCTCCTCCCAAGAGGGCGCCAGCGCGTGGCAGGAGGCGACCGCGGCCTGGAGCTGGTAGGGCCCGGGCCGGCCCAGCTCGGCGGCCCGGTCGAGCAGCCCCTCCCCCTCTTCGATGGCGCGCCGGTCCCAGAGGGAGCGGTCCTGCTCGGCCAGGGTCAGCAGCTCGCCCCCCGCCGAGAACCGGGCCCGCTCGCGCGCCAGCTGGAAGAGGCAGAGGGCGAGCAGCCCCAGCACCTCGGGCTGCTGGGGCATGAGCCGCGCCACCAGGCGCGCCAGCCAGGCCGCCTCCTGGGCCAGGGAGCGGTCGTGGGCCCGCTCCCAGCCGCTCGAGAGGTAGCCCTCGTTGAACATGAGGTAGACCACGGCCAGCACCTCCCCGAGGCGCTGGTCGAGCTCGGGCGGCTCCGGGACCCGGAAGGGGATGCCGGCGGCCACGATCTTGCGCTTGGCCCGCGTGATGCGCTGGGCCACGGCCGTCTCCGAGACCAGGAACGCCCTCGCGATCTGGGCCGTCGTGAACCCGGCCACCACCCGCAGCGTCAGCGCCAGCTGCGCCTCGCGGGAGAGCGAGGGGTGGCAGCAGGCGAAGATCAGCCGCAGCCGGTCGTCGCCGCCTCGGGGAAAGCCCAGCGGGTGACGCGCCAGCTCCAGGCGGCGACGGCGGAGACGGTCCAGCGCTCGGCGCTCCGCCACCCGCTGCAGCCAGGCCCCGGGCCGCCGCGGCCGACCGGCGCCGGGCCAGCTGCGCAGCGCCTCGACGCAGGCGTCCTGGACCGCCTCCTCGGCGAGGTCGAAGTCGCCGAAGCGGCGGGTGAGGGCGGCGGTGATCCGGCCCGCCTCCTCGCGGAAGATCGGGCCCAGGTCCGCCGCCGCCCCCTCTCCCACCGCCGCCCTCACATCTCCCAGACGGGCCGGATCTCCACCGCCGGGCTGCCCGGCCAGGTCTTGGCCAGGCCCAGGGCGGCGTCGAGGTCGGGCACCTCGATGACGGCGAAGCCCCCGATCTCCTCCTTGGTCTCGGCGAAGGGGCCGTCGAGCACGGTGGGGGTGGCGCCCTCGTGGCGCACCGTGGTGGAGCGCGAGGCGGGATGGAGCCTCTCACCGCCCACGATCTCCCCGGAGCGGCTGTGAGCCTCCCACCACTGCCCCACCTGCTCCATCACGGCGCCCTCCGGCTCCCCCTGGCTGGAATCCCCGACGAACATCAGCACGTAGCGCATGGCGCTCCTCCACAGCTGCGGGGCCACTCACCCCGCCTGCCCATACGACGAACCGCGGGTGTCGGATCCCGACACCGCTGCCGCCCAGTCTGGGAGCGGGGGCCGCGGAGTCAAGTCGGGAGGACGGCGGGCGCGGCGGCGGCGCGGGCTAGAATCGAGGTCGGGTGCATGAGCAAGGCGCCCGACAGCTGACAGAGTGTGAGATGAGCCAGAACGGACACATCGAGACCGGCACCGCCCGGGTCAAGCGCGGCCTGGCCGAGATGCTGAAGGGCGGCGTCATCATGGACGTCGTCACCGCCGAGCACGCCGAGATCGCGCAGGAGGCGGGGGCAGTCGCCGTCATGGCCCTGGAGCGGGTCCCGGCGGACATCCGCGCCCAGGGCGGCGTGGCCCGGATGAGCGACCCCAAGCTGATCAAGTCGATCATGGCCGCGGTCTCCATCCCGGTGATGGCCAAGTGCCGCATCGGCCACTTCGCCGAGGCCCAGATCCTGGAGGCGCTGGGCATCGACTACATCGACGAGTCGGAGGTGCTGACACCAGCGGACGAGGAGCACCACGTCGACAAGTGGCAGTTCAAGGTCCCCTTCGTCTGTGGCGCCCGCGACCTGGGCGAGGCGCTCCGGCGCATCTCCGAGGGCGCGGCCATGATCCGGACCAAGGGTGAGGCGGGCACCGGCGACGTGGTCGAGGCGGTGCGCCACATGCGCGCCGTGAGCAAGGGCATCCGCCGGCTCCAGAGCCTGCGCCAGGACGAGCTCCCCAGCGCCGCCAAGGAGCTGGGCGCGTCCCTGGAGCTGGTGCGGGAGACGGCCGAGCTGGGCCGCCTGCCGGTGGTCAACTTCTCCGCCGGCGGCCTGGCCACGCCCGCCGACGCCGCCCTCATGATGCAGCTGGGCTGCGACGGCAACTTCGTCGGCAGCGGCATCTTCAAGAGCGGCGACCCGCTGCGCCGGGCCAAGGCCATCGTGGCCGCCACCACCTACTACGACAAGCCCGAGATCCTGGCCGAGGTGAGCGAGGACCTGGGCGAGCCCATGGTGGGGATCGGCGTCTCCAGCCTCCAGCGCCAGGAGCTGCTGGCGAGCCGGGGCATCTGAGCCCGAGCCGGGCCGGCGCCCTCCCCCGGGTCGGGGTGCTGGCCCTCCAGGGTGACGTCCGAGAGCACCTGCGGCTGCTCCGGGAGTGCGGCGCGGAGGCGCTCCCGGTGCGCCTGCCGGAGGAGCTGGAGGGGTTGGACGGGCTGGTCATCCCGGGCGGCGAGAGCACCACCATGGACCGGCTCATGCGCGCCTTCGGCCTGCTCCCGGCGCTGGAGCTCGCCCTGGGGCGGGGGCTGGCCTGCCTCACCACCTGCGCCGGCACCATCCTCGCCGCCAGAGAGATCCGCGACGGGCTCCCGGACCAGCTCCACCTGGGCCTGCTCGACATCGCGGTGCGGCGCAACGCCTTCGGCCGCCAGCTGCAGTCGGGGGAGGTGGACCTGGAGATCCCCGAACTGGGCCCGGAGCCGGTCCCGGTGGCCCTGATCCGGGCCCCCTCCATCGACGAGGTGGGCCCGGAGGTGGAGGTCCTGGCCCGCTACCAGGGGCTCCCGGCGGCGGTGCGCCAGGGCCGGCACCTGGGGCTCACCTTCCACCCCGAGATCACCGGCGATCCCCGGCTGCACCGCCTCTTCCTCTCCCGGCTCTGAGGCCCGGGCGGCTCCACCGCTCCCCGGCTGGGTCAAACTGGTGCCATGCAGGTGCGCTCCGCGAGCTACCGCGACCTGAGCCAGGTGGAGGAGCTCTACCGGGCCACGGTCACCGGGGAGCGGGAGTTCGACCAGCTCCGCCGGGCCGGGCCCCAGAGCCCGGTGCCGGGTCCAGCCCTGGCCCGCGTGTGGTCGATCCTGACCCGCAGCCTGTCCGCGCTGATGCCGCTTGCCGACTTCGGGGAGCAGCTCTACGTGGGCGAGGAGCAGGGCCGCGTGGTGGGCTTCATCCAGGCCGAGCGGGGTCCCGGCAAGCGCGCCTGGAGGATCCTCAACCTCTGCCTCGCGGCCAGCGCCGAGGGCCATTTCGCGGCCGTCCCCCTGCTCCAGCACCTGGTCAACGAGGGCCTGGAGCGCGGCGTCACCCGCTTCCTGGTGCGGATCCCGGAGGACCATCCCCTCCAGGCCACCTTCCGGGCCCAGGGCTTCCAGCCCTACGTCAGCGAGCAGATCCTCTTCCGGGAGCTGCCCCGGCCCCCGGAGCACCGGCCCGAGCCCTGGGTGCCGGCCGTGCCCGACGACCTGGCCGGCGTCTACCTCCTCTACCTGCGCACCGCCCCCCACGCGGTGGCGGCGGTGGAGGCGCCCAGCATCACCCAGTGGCGGGCCACCTTCCAGATGGGCTGGCTGGGGCGGCTCGACGGGCGCAGCGGCGACTCCCGCCACTACGTCATCAAGCGGGACCAGCTGACCGTGGCCTGGGCCGGGGTGCGCCTCCCCTCCCGCGCCCGGCCCACCCTGATCAGCCTCATGCTCGACCCTGGGGAGCGCCAGCTGGCGGTGGAGTCGCTCCACAGTCTGCTGGGGCAGATCCCCCCCGGGCCCACCGTCTGCCTGCTGCGCCACTACGACGGCGAGCTCCACCGGGCGGTCGCCGCCCGCGGCTTCGAGCCCCTGGCGACACAGATCCTGATGGCCCGCGACCTGCCCCTCAAGCTCCGCGCCCGACGGCCGGTGGAGCAGAAGAAGCCGGTCCTGGCGGGGGCCATCCCGGTGGCCCAGGCGCGGCGCGCCCCCCAGGCGGGCTCCTGAACCGGAGCCCCCGACCGTCACTTCGGCCTGAGGTATATTCCGGGCTGTGACAGAGGGTCGGCGCCGGACCCGGCGCCCGCTCGACCGGCCGCTCCCAAGTGGAGGTGATGGGCGCTAGCGCGCCCGCTCCCGGCCACGCACGCTCCCCCCACGAGCAGCCAGGCGGAGGTCCCGGGCTGACCGCTGCCGACACCGGACTGGGGCCGTCCTTCCCGGCCGAGCTGGAGGCGCTCATCGGCACGCTGCCGGCCCACCTCTACCAGGCGGTCCGCAACCTGCCCCCCGAGTCGGGCGACCTGCTGGAGATCGTGCTCGACCTGGGGCGCGAGCCGGAGGCGCGCTTCGAGGGCGGCGAGGTCATCCTCAGCCCCACCGTCGTGACCTCGGAGGACATCGCCTACGTGGCCACCCGCGTGGGCGCCTTCGGGGGCGACAACCGGGCCGGCATCGCCCGCACCCTGCACCGCATCTCGGCCATCCGCAACCGGGCCGGGGAGATCGTCGGCCTCACCTGCCGGGTGGGCCGGGCCGTGACCGGGCGTGTGGAGATCATCCGCGACATCGTGGTCAGCGGCCAGAGCCTGCTGCTGCTGGGCAAGCCCGGGGTGGGCAAGACCACCATGCTCCGCGAGGTGGCCCGCATCCTGGCCGACGAGAGCCGCAAGCGGGTGGTGGTGGTGGACACCAGCAACGAGATCGCCGGCGACGGCGACGTGCCCCACCCCGGCATCGGGCGGGCGCGCCGGATGCAGGTGGCCCGGCCCGAGCTCCAGCACGGGGTCATGATCGAGGCGGTCGAGAACCACATGCCCGAGGTCATCGTCATCGACGAGATCGGGACCGAGCTGGAGGCGGCGGCGGCCCGGACCATCGCCGAGCGGGGCGTGCAGCTGGTGGGCACGGCCCACGGCAACAGCCTCGACAACCTGCTCGTCAACCCCACCCTCAACGACCTCCTGGGCGGCATCCAGACGGTCACCCTGTCGGACGAGGAGGCGCGGCGCCGGGGCACCCAGAAGTCGGTGCTGGAGCGCATGGCGCCGCCCACCTTCGACGCCCTGGTGGAGATCGTGGACCGGCACCGGGTGATCGTCCACATGCCCCTGGCCGAGGTCGTCGACGACGCCCTCCGGGGGAGGCCCCGGCCGGCCCAGATGCGCGAGTCCCACCCCGGCCGGGGCATGACCACCCGGCTGGTCGAGCCCCCGCCCTTCGACGACCGGGGCTCGCGGGAGCTCTTCGCCGGGGAGCCGGGCGCCGGGCAGCAGCGCCGGCCGGTGAGCCTGGCCGACCTCGCCCCGGGCCACGACGGCGCCCGCGGCGGAGTCGGCGGCGAGACCTCGATCTTCCCCTACGGCGTCTCCCGGGTCTACCTGGAGCAGGCCCTGCGCGAGCTCAAGCTGCCGGTCCGGATCCAGCACCACGTGGACGACGCCGACCTGGTGCTGACGCTGAAGAACTACTACCGGCGCCAGGACTCGCCGCTGCGGGCGGCCGAGGCCCAGGGCGTGCCCATCTCGGTGCTGCGCTCCAACACCGTGGCCCAGGTGCGCGCCTTCCTCGCCCGGCTCTACAACATCGAGCCCGAGGACCCCACCGACGACGCCCTGCGCGAGGTAAGAGAGGGCATCGAGCGGGCCCGCCAGGGGACGGCGGTCGAGCTCTCGCCCCAGAACGCCTACGTCCGCCGCCTCCAGCACCAGCTGGTGGAGGAGTCCGAGCTGGTGGCGCGCAGCACCGGCAAGGAGCCCCGGCGCCGGCTGCGCATCTACCCCGCCAGCCAGGCCTCCTAGGCGGCCCGGGGTTGGGCGGGCCCGGTCTCTTCGTCAGCGTCGAGGGCATCGACGGATCGGGCAAGAGCACCCAGGCGGCGCGGCTGGCGGAGCGCCTGCGGGCCGCCGGGGAGCCCGTGCGCCTGGTCCGGGACCCGGGCACCACCCGGCTCGGGGAGCGCGTCCGCCAGCTCCTGCTGGAGCCGTCGGGAGCCGGGCCGGAGCACCCCTGGGCCGAGGTCGCCCTCTTCCTGGCCGCCCGGGTGCAGCTGCTCGGCGAGCTGGTCCTGCCCGCCCTGGAGCGGGGCGAGACGGTGGTCGCCGACCGCTACATCGACTCCACCCTCGCCTACCAGGGCGGCGGTCGGGGGCTGGACCGGGGCGAGCTCCTGGAGCTGCACCGCCTGGCCCGGGCGGACCGGCTGCCCGACCTCACCCTGCTCCTGGACCTCAGCGTCGAGGCGGCCCGCCGCCGCTTCGCCGAGCACCTACCGCTGGATCGGATGGAGGCGGAGCCGACCCCCTACCATGAGCGCGTTCGCCGGGGGTACCTGGAGCTGGCGCGGGCCTTTCCCGAGAGGATCGTGGTCCTGGCCGCGGATGCTGCCCCGGAGGCGGTGACGGAGGCCTGCTGGGAGGCGGTGAGCGGGCGATTGGCAGCGAGGAGCGCTCGATGAAGCTGGTCGTGGCGGTGGTCCACGAGCAGGACGCGACCCGGGCCATGGAGGCGCTCGGAGGCCGTGGCTTCGGGGTCACCAGGCTCAACAGCGAGGGTGGCTTCCTGCAGCGGCGCAACTCGCTGCTCCTGCTCGGGGTGGACGACACCCTGGTGGAGGAGGCCATCTCCACCATCCGCTCGGTCTGCAAGCCACGCCACGAGCAGCTCGCCCCGGCCACCGACGGCACCGAGGTCGAGATCGAGGTGGAGGTGGGACGGGCCACCGTCTTCGTCCTCGACCTGGGCCGGGTCGAGCGCCTCTAGCCGGTCTCAGTCCGTGGGGAGGAGATGACACCGTCGGCAGAAGTGCGTCCACGGGAGCTTCCCGGCTCCGCCCGCGCCGGGGCCGAGCTGGGCCGCCTGCTGCCCCTCGCCCTGCTGGCCATCCTGGGGGCGGGCGCGGGCGCGGTGGGGGCGAGCTGGGGCGAGGCGCTGCTCTTCCTCGCCCTCTGCCCGCTGCTGCTGGGCGCGGCCTGGAGCTGGTGGGGGGCGCGCCGGCTGCGGGTGGAGCGGGACCCGGTCACGGCCCGGCCCAGGGCCGGCGCCGTCTGCCGCCAGCGCTTCCGGGTGGAGAACCGCTCCGGCCTGCCCCTGCCCCTGGTCGAGGTGGGAGACCGCTGCGGGCTGCCGGCCGTGGCCCCCATCCGCCAGCTGCGTCTCCCCCGGGGCCGGCGCCTCAGCTGGGAGTCGAACCTCTACCCCAGCCGCCGCGGGAGCTTCCAGCTCGGGCCCACCGAGCTCTGGGTCTCGGACCCGCTGCGCATCTTCCGCAGCCGGCTGCTGGTGCCCGCCAGCAGCAGCCTCACCGTGCTGCCCCCGGAGCTGGAGATCCCCGATCCGGTGCTGGCGCCCACGGCCCGGGGCACGGCGGTCGCGGGCGGGATGGCGGCGGCCCCCGGCCGCCCCCTCCGCCGGCGCACCGATCCCCGGCCCCGGGGCGGGGCCGTGCTGCTCCTGCTGGACCTCACCGCGCGGCCCCGCCCGGGCGCGCACCGCGCCGATCTGGAGCTGGAGCTGAGCCTGGCCGCAGCGGTGGCAGAGTCGGCGCGCGAGCACGGCCGCCGGCTCTCCCTGGCGGCCTCGGACCGGCGCCTCGGTCGCTTCGTCGGGGCCCGGGGAGAGGAGCAGTTCCGCGGCCTGCTCGGCTACCTCTCCTCGGCCCGCGCGGACGGCGAGGTGGAGTTCTCCAGCCTGGTCCGGAGCGAGCTGGCCCGCTGGCGCGAGCGGGGCCGGGTGGTGCTGATCAGCTCCGACCCGCGGCCGGAGTGGCTGGAGGCCGTGGCCGGGGCTTCCCGGGCCGACAACCGCGCCCTGGCCATCCTGGTCGGGGGGGCCGGCCCCGGCTCGGAGGCCGGCTGGCGCCTGGTCCTCGACGTCTGGCAGGTGCGCCGCCCCGAGGACCTGGCGCGGCTGCGCCAGGCGGCCGGGTGAGACCGCCTCCGGGCCGCTGCCCCGGGGCCGGAACGGGGGCCCTGGCCTGAACGCCCAGCCGCCCGCGGCGGCCGCGGAGCAGGGGGGGCTGGAGCTGGCCATCCTGGGCAGCGGGTCGGCCTTCTCCCTGAGCGGCCACCACGCCGCCTACATTCTCGACCGTCACCTGATGCTGGACTGTGGCGGCCCGGTAGTGCGGCTGCTGGGCCAGATGGGACGGGACACGGGCGAGATCGGCAGCGTCCTCATCTCCCACCTCCACGGCGACCACGTCTTTGCCCTGCCCACCCTGGTGGCGGCCCGGGCCATGGCCCACCCCGAGCTCCCGCCCCTGCGGGTGGTCGGTCCGGAGGGGCTGGCGGCGCGCCTCACCGAGCTCGGCCATCTCAACGTCGGGGAGCACTTCTGGGGCTACGTGACGGAGCACCAGGGACCGCTGGTGGAGGAGTGGACGGACGGCCAGAGCGGGGAGCTGGACGGCTTCCGGCTGGCCGCGGTCCGGGTCGAGCACTACCCCCAGCTGGAGTGCCTCGGCTTCCGCCTGGAGGCGGGCGGCGTCTCCCTCGGCTACTCCGGCGACTCCACCCTCTGTCCCGGCGTGCGCCAGCTGGCCGGCTCCGTCCAGTACCTGCTCTGCGAGTGCAGCAGCATGACCGCGCCCGCTCCCGGGCACCTCTGGCGCGAGGAGGTGGAGCAGCTGATGCGGGAGGCGCCGGGGGCGCGCTTCATCCTCACCCACCTCTTCGACCGGGCCCCGGTGCCGGGCGCGCTCCTGGCCAGCGACGGGCTGGTGCTGAGGCTCAGGCCGCCGCTGCCGGACTGAAGTCGGCCAGCTCCGGGGGGTCTACCTCCCCCAGCGCCGCGGTGGCGATGAGCCGGGCCGTCAGGGGGGCGAGCAGGACCCCGTTCCGGTAGTGGGCGGTCGCCACCAGGAGCGGCCCCCCGGGGTGCACCCGCCCGAGCACGGGCCAGCCCCGCCCGAGGTGGGGCCGCAGCCCGGCCCAGGCATAGGCGAAGCGGAACTCGGCCAGGCCGGGGAGCAACTCCAGCGCCGAGCGGATCAGCTCCGCCACCCAGCCGGCGGTGGGGAAGGGCCGGAATCCGGCCCGCTCCTCGCTGGAGCCGGCCAGGACCAGCCCGGAACGCTTCTGGAGCAGGTAGACGTGGTCCCCGAAGAGGATCCGGGGCAGGACCGGTCGCCCCGGGTCGGTGGCCACGATCTGGCCCCGCACCGGCTCCACCGGCAGCCCCAGCAGGCGCCCGCTCCAGGAGCCGGCGCAGACGACGGCCCGGTCGGCCCGCCTCTCCTCCCCGGAACTGAGCCGGACCGAGACCCCCTCCCCCGCCTCCTCTACCGCGGCCACCTCGGAGGCCGCGCTGATGGCCACGCCCCGGCGACGGCAGGCCTCCTGGAGCGCCTCCAGCAGGCGGTGGGTGTGGACGTGCCAGTCCTGGGGGAAGTGCAGCCCGGCCAGCACCGCCGGCCCCAGTCCGGGGACCAGCCGGGCCAGCTCGCCGCCCTCGAGGAGCGGTGAGACCTCGATCCCCCGCCCCCGCTGCGCCTCCCCGAAGCGCTCCAGGCGGTCCCGCCCCTCCCCGTCGCAGGCGACCCGGACCAGGCCCGAGCGGTCCAGCTCGCAGTCCACGCCGCTCTCCTCCAGGAGCCCCTCGGCCCACCCGGGCCAGAGCTCGCGGCTGCTCCGGCAGAGCTCCATGAAGGGCCCGCCCTCACCCGCCTCCACGCCCACCGCGAGCATGCCGGCGGCCGCCGCCGAGGCCCCCTGGCCCGGCTGCGCCTCCCGCTCCAGGAGCTCGACGGGGAGCCCTCGCCGGGCCAGCTCCAGGGCCACCGAGAGGCCGACCACGCCTCCCCCGACGACGACGCAGGAGGGCGACGGCTGGACCGGCACGATCCGAGCATAGGAGATCTCGACTCCCCCCGAGGCGGGCGCGGGGCCGAGGGAGCGGCCGTCAGCGCCGGGGAGGAGCGGCGGAGCTCAGCCGACCAGTCCCGGCCACCAGTCGCGGGGGACGGTGTCGAGCGGGCCCAGGGCCAGCTCCTCGGCGCCGAGGAAGCGGCCCAGGCGCAGCAGGGCCTCACGGATGCCCGCCCCCACCTCCTCGGTGTCGGGGGCGCCCGGCTCGGCGTGGAGCGCGGGCGCCAGCAGGCGGCCGCCCAGCCGGTCCCGGCGCAGGTCGACGCGCCCCACCAGGCGGTCCCGGTGCAGGACGGCCAGGACGTAGTAGCCGAAGCGACGCTGGGCGGCGGGGACGTAGGTCTCCATCCGGAAGTCGAAACCGAAGAGGGCTCGGCTCCGGCTCCGGAGCGCGAGCAGGTTGTCGAAGGGGGAGAGCAGGGTGGTGCGGGAGGGCTCGGGCAGGCTGCGCTGGGCCACCTCGAGATCCGCCCGCCGGAGGTACCAGCGACCCGGCAGGCGGCCCCCGGCGCCGGCCACCCCCACCTCCACCACCCGGCCCTCGCGCACCAGGCGCGCCAGCGAGCGCTCCCCCAAGCGCTGCGAGGAGCGGCCCAGGTAGTCGCGGATCTGCGGCCAGGTGGCCACTCCCAGCGCGCGCAGGCAGCGCTCGGCCAGCTCCGCCTCCCAGCCGGCGGCGGAGGGGCAGGGTGAGGCGGGGGCGACCCAGTCGCTGCTCAGGGCCCAGCGCCGGGCCCGCCCCTCCCGGGAGGCCACCACCACCCGGCCCTCCCGCCAGAGGTGGAAGAGCATGCGCTCCGTCTCCCCCAGCTCGCCCCAGCCGACCCGGGCCGCCGGCCGGGCCCGAGCGCCGTCCGGGGCGCTGCGCCGCCCGTCCAGGGCAGAGGCCGGCAGCGGCCCCTCGTGGGCTAGGCGGAGCAGGATCTCGCGGCGGAGACCGGGGTGGTCCCGGACCCAGGCCCGGGACCGCTGCGCCTCCAGTCCCGGGCCCCGGCCGTAGGCGGCCATCGCCGGCCGGTGGAGCCAGAGGTCGGAGGTGGGGACGATGGAGGCACCGTGGGTGAACAGCTCGATGAGGCTGCGCCGACGCCAGAGCGCCTCCTCCACCAGCCCGGGGCGGAACTCACCCAGCCGGCTCCAGAGGACCAGCTCGTGACTCGGCGCCACCACCGAGAGCGGGTCCCGCTGGAGGTAGCAGATCAGCTCCACCAGCTTGAGGAGCCGGGCCGCCCCCACCACCGGGGGCGGCGGCGACGCCAGCCGCTGGGCCCTCAGGGCCAGCCGGCGCGCCTGCTCAGGCTCCAGAACCGGCACCCCGCTCCCGCCCCGCCCGGCCGCCATAGGTGGTGATTGTGGCAGGCCGCCGCCCGCGCTGTCGAACGCCTGTTTGTCAGATCAGTCGAGGCAGCCGGCCCGGGCGCTCTCCCACCAGCCGCTCTTGTCCAGCGCCTCCACCTGGGCCGAGGCGGCCTCCTCGGCGGCCTGCAGCTCTAGCTCGACCCGCACCGAGAGCCGGCGCAGCGCCGGGCGCAGCTCGTGGGGCAGCTCCGAGGCCATCCCCTGGAGCCACTCCAGCAGCACCTGGAGGTCGTGGAACTGGCCCAGCTGGGACTGCAGCTGGCGCAGCTCCCTGGTCACCGCCTCCTGGCCCGGGCCCAGCACCGGCGAGAACAGCTCCAGGCGGTAGCGCAGCTTGCGCACCTGGATGCGACGCCGGTGCAAG
>JASHRA010000254.1 GCA_030038765.1 Candidatus Dormiibacterota bacterium
GCTGGGTCAGGGCGCTGGCGGTGTGGACCGCCTGGCTCACGAAGGGGCCGTAGTTGGTGAGCCCGAGGATGGCGGTCACGTACTGCGCGATGCGGTAGGGGAGCTCAGGCCGCTGCGAGGTCCCGTGGACGGTCTGGGCCGGCGTCCCCATGGTCCCGTCGGCGCCGGGGGTGGCGGGGACGTTGTACTGCTCCTGCTGCACGCCCAGGGCCCGGTCGAACTGGCCCGCGGTGCCGTTGGCGACGACGTCCACGTCGTCGGCGTAGACGGTGGTGCGGATGCCGAAGTAGCCGAGGTAGGCCTGCAGCTGCTGGATGTTGGCCGTGCTCTGGCCGTAGGTGGCGGCGAACTTGGGCACGGAGAGGAACGAGCTGAGCCCGGCCTGGACGCTGCTCTCGAGCTCGGGCAGGTTGCGCTCGGTGAGCACGAAGGAGACGGTCTCCGGGGTCCAGGGCGGCGTGGTACCGAAGGCGGTCGCGTGGGGCAGCGCAGCGGCGCTGATGCCGGGCGCGACCGGGACCATCTGGTTGGCGCTGGGAGCGGAGGCGGAGACCAGGCCCCCACCCGCCAGCAGCGGCAGCGCCACGGCCCCCAGGCCGAGCGCGAGCACGGAAAGGACCTTTGAGTTCTTCAAGCCGTCACCCCCCTCCCATCTTCCTTGCGCAACCGCGCGGCCGGGTCCCCACCAGCACAGAACCGCGCCCACCAGTGCTGCAACTCTAACCCCCGATCTGCGAGGGTTCAAGCCTCCGTCTTGGGCGATCGCCCGGCGGCTGGCGGCGGGGTCATCCGAGCCGGGAGCCGCGACCCCGGTGGGGTTGGGGCCAGGGCCGGCTCCGGGCGTGCGGTTGACAGTTGACAGTGGTTCTGTTGCTCCCTATAATCCCGCCGACTCCGGGGATGAGGAGGGTGTCCCCGGGGAGAGTCGGTGCGCCCTCGAGGTTGCTTGTCGATGAAGATGAGACTGCTCCTGGGCACCGTGGTGGCGGCCCTCCTCGGCATCGGCCTCAGCCTGCCGGCCGGGCTCAGCGCGTCGGCCGCCTCCGGCAGCAACGCCACCGTCACCTTTGCCCTGCCGCCAGGCGAGATCCCGACCTACATCTTCCCCTTCGTCTCCGGGCCGGTCTCCAACAACATCGACCTCTTCCAGTTCACCCCCTTCCTGTGGCGGCCCCTCTACTGGTTCGGCGAGGACGGCCAGCCGGGGATCAACTACCAGCAGAGCCTGGCCGGTCCGCCGACCTACTCCAACGGCGGCCGCACCGTCACCGTCACCCTCAACCAGAAGTTCAAGTGGTCCGACGGCCAGCCGGTGACCAACCGCGACGTCGAGCTCTGGATGAACATCTTCGAGGCGGAGAAGCTCAACTACCTCGCCTACTCGGTCGGCAGCATCCCCGACGACGTGACCGCGATGAGCTTCCCCGCGAGCACCCCTTACCAGTTCAGCCTCACCTTCAACAAGGCCTACAGCCACCTCTACGTGCTCTACGACCAGCTGAGCCAGATCGTGCCCATCCCGCAGCAGGCCTGGGATCGAACGTCGGCCACGGGCGCGGTCGGTGACTACGACACCACCTCGGCCGGCGCCACCGCGGTCTACAACTTCCTCAACAAGGAGTCGCAGGACGAGACCACCTACGCCAGCAACTCGCTCTGGAAGGTGGTCGACGGACCCTGGCTGGTGAGCGCCTTCAGCGCCACCACCGGCGCCACCACCTTCGTGCCCAACAGGCACTACACCGGGCCGGACAAGCCCAAGATCGCCCGCTTCGAGGAGATCCCCTTCACCAGCACCACCGCCGAGTACGACGCCCTGCGCTCGGGTGAGCTGGACTACGGTTACCTGCCCTCCGAGGACCTCTCCCAGAAGAGCTACTTCAGCTCCCACGGGTACGACGTCGTGACCTGGCCCGACTTCGGCTTCAACGCCTTCTTCCTGAACTTCACCAACCCCGAGGTGGGTCCGATCTTCAAGCAGCTCTACATCCGGCAGGCGATGCAGGACCTGATCAACCAGGACCAGATCTCGAAGGACATCTACCACGGCCTGGCCTTTCCCACCTACGGACCGGTGCCGATCACGCCCAAGAGCCAGTACCTCGGCGCCGAGAACCTCAAGAACCCCTATCCCTACAGCGTCTCCAAGGCCAAGCAGCTGCTCTCCAGCCACGGCTGGTCAGTGAAGCCGGGCGGGGTGGACAGCTGCCAGCGCCCCGGCACCGCCAGCAACGAGTGCGGGGCCGGCATCAGCCAGGGCGAGCAGCTCAGCTTCACCGAGGAGGTGGGCACCGGCTCGGCGCCCTTCAGCGCCGAGAACGAGGCCATGCAGTCCAGCTGGTCCGACGCCGGCATCCACGTCATCCTGAAGGAGGAGTCCGAGGACCAGATCTACAGCTCGCTCGGCGTCTGCCAGAACGGCAACAGCGGCTGCCGCTGGCAGATGGCCAACGGCGGTGAGCCGGGCGGCACGGCCACCTACTCGCCCGAGTACCTGCCCACCCCGGGGCCCTGGTTCGCCACCAACGGCGCCAACAACGTGCAGGGCTACAGCAATCCCGAGCTGGACGCGCTGGTGGCCAAGACCTACGTCGACTCCGCCCCTTCGGCCATCAGCGCCGCCTCCCTCTACACCGGCCAGCAGCTGCCCGCCCTCTGGGAGCCGGGCTATCCCTACCAGCTCTCGGTGATCAGCAAGAAGCTGCACGGGGCGCTGCCCCAGGATCCCAACCTCAACCTGTACCCCCAGGACTGGACCCTCAGCTCCTGAGCGTGCGCCGGCCGTGGCGGGTGACCGCCGCGGCCGGCCTCTCCCGTCCCGGCTAGCACCGCCGGGCGGCGGACCTCGCTGATGCTGGTGCCGCTGAAGACAGCGGCAGCGTTCCCGTCCCACCTCGGCTCGCGGTCGGGTCCAGCCGTGGTGTCAAGCTGGCCCCGGGCCGAGTCGGCCCAGCACCGTGGTGCCCGACGTCCGGGCGCACCGACGGCCAGGGGGCGCCTCCGCTCCCGTCACCGCTCCCCACCGCCCCGTCCGCCGAGGGGGCGAGGCGCGAACGGTGGAGGCCGGACAGCCCTCCGTCGGCCGGCTCACGGGCTCGTCGTCGGGGTGGCGGCGGCCGAGGGCGTCGGGGTCGGCGAGGGGCTGGGGCTGCCGCTGGGGGAGGCGCTGGGCGAGGGGCTGGCGGCACCCGACGCCGAGGCGCTGGGGCTGGGGCTGGCGGAG
>JASHRA010000255.1 GCA_030038765.1 Candidatus Dormiibacterota bacterium
GCCCCTCGTGGCGGACCCGGCGCCGGGCCGCCTGGAGGCGGACCTCCGCCGGCTCGGCTTCGAGTGGGACCCGGCCCTGGAGCTCTGGGCGCGCCGGACCCTGGAGCCGGAGGCAGCGCTGGCCAGCAGCGCGCCCAGCGTGCAGCCGGAGCGCCTGCAGCTGCTCGGCCCCGCCGTGCCGCGGCGGCTGCTGGGGCCGGTGCTCTTCTTCGACCTGGAGACCACCGGCCTGCAGCGGGGCAGCGCCACCGTGCCCTTCCTCTACGGCTGGGCCCGGCCCGTGCCCGGCGGGCTCGAGGTGGAGCAGTGGCTGCTGCCCGAGCTCGGGGGCGAGCTGCCCCTGGTCCAGGCCGCGCTCCGCCGGCTCCGCGGCGCGGGCCTGCTGGTCACCTACAACGGGGCCGGCTTCGACCTCCCGCTGCTGCGCACCAGGGCGGTCATGACCGGGCTCCAGGCGGCCTGGCCCGGCACTCCCCACCTCGACCTGCTGCCCCTGGTCCGCCGTCTCTTCCGCCACCGCATGACCAGCTGCACGCTGCGCCGTGCCGAGGAGGTGCTGATGGGCCGGCGCCGCGACCACGACCTCCCCGGCAGCGAGGCCCCGGAGCGCTACCGTCGCTTCCTCCGCGACAAGGCCTGCTCGGGACTGGAGCCGGTGCTGGAGCACAACCGCCTGGACCTGGTCTCCCTGGCGCGGCTGCTGGAGAGCCTGGAGCAGCACCTGGACCGCGACCGCCCGGGGCCCGAGGACTGGTACAGCCTGGGCCGCTACGCCGAGTTCCGCGGCAACCTCGCCCGCGCCGACGTCATGTACCGGGGCGCGGTGGAGGAGTCCCCGGCGCCGCTGGACCGAGCCGCGGCCCTGCGACGGGCCCGCATGCTGCGTCGCCAGGGGGCCGAGGCGGAGGCACGCCTCGCCTGGCGCGCGGTCTGGGAGCGCTGGCGCGACCCGGAGGCGGCCGAGGCCCTGTGCGTGGACCTGGAGCACCAGCTCGGCGACCTCCCCGCCGCCCTGGAGATGGCCCAGGAGGCGCTGCGCAGCGCCCCGGTGGGCTGGGACCGGCGCTTCGCCAAGCGCATCTGGCGCCTCCAGGCCCGCTTGGGCCTGCCCGGCGCCGGGCCCGCGAGCGGGGGGGAGCGAGCGGCCGTCGATCCCGACCGGCCCTGGGCCGCCTGGCTTCCCGGCGGGGCCTCATACGAGGCCTGGCTGACGCTGAGACGGCGCACCCGCCCCTCGGGCCTGCGGCCCCAGGTCGCGCGCACGCCCTCGGGCCCCGAGCTGGGCCGCGGCTGAGGCGGCGCGGGCCCGAGAGGGGCAGGTGCTATCCTCGGTCCCGCCGCGGGAGTGGCTCAGTGGTAGAGCGTCTCCTTGCCAAGGAGAAGGTCGCGGGTTCGATCCCCGTCTCCCGCTCCACCGGCCCCGGCGCCCGCCGGGGCCCGGGGGGATGAGTCAGGGGCGCCTCCGGCGCCCTCCTCGGGGGTGAGAGCGTGTGCCGGAACATCACTGCGCTGCGGGGCCTGGAGCCGGCCGCGACCCGGGCCGAGGTGGAGGCGGCCGCGCTCCAGTACGTGCGCAAGGTGGGTGCGTGGAGCGGTCGCGGGGGAGCCGGCGAGGAGGCCGTCCAGCGCGCCGTGCAGGAGGTGGCCGACGCCACCTCGCGCCTTCTCGCCGTACTCCCGCCGCGGCGCCGCCCGCCCCGCTCGGAGCCGCCCCTGCGCCGCCTGGAGCGGGGCCACCCCGGGCCCTGATCCCACCTCGGGCGGTGTCCCCTCAGCTGGTGACCGGCTGGGGGCTGCGGAGCTCCTGATGGGCGCTGGCGGGCGGCCGGCGCTGCCAGTCGAGGGGCTGGGGCGGCATCGCGACGGTCCCCTGGGAGGTGCCCGCCAGGGCCTCCGCCGGTGCCCGGTCCTCTCCGCTGAGGAGCTTGGACTCCAGCACCAGCGAGGCGACCCGGGAGTTGGCCTCGGCCGCCTCGGTGATGGCCGCCAGCTCGCCCATCTGGCGCACGCAGGCCCGGGCCTGGGCCCAGCGCTCCGCTCCCGGCCCCGCCTCCAGCGCGCGGATGGCGGCCCGGGCCTGACGGCACGAGCCTTGGAGCTGGTGGAGGGCGGCGCGGGCGGCGCCGGTGGCCTCCCACTCGGCGCTGATCTCTGGCTGAGCGCTGCGCTGGGCGGCCGAGAGGCGGGGATGGGGAGGCGGGGCCAGCGGCGCCTCCGCCGCCGTAGGCAGCACGCCCGTCGGCCGATGGCAGCGACTGAAGCGCCGCTCCAGGGCGCTGGCGCTGAGCAGGCCGCTGCGGACCTCGATGGCCAGCGCCCGCCGGCTCCGCCGCAGCGCCTCCACGTCGCGGTGGCTGGCGGGTAGCAGGACCGCCTCAGCGCTGACCTGGCCCCAGACCTCGATCCGGGCCGGCAGGGCGCCGCCGACCAGCTCCGGAGCCGCCGGCGCCCGGCTCCCCGGGGTGTCCCCCCGGCGCGCCTCGCGCACCATCCTCCAGGACCCCAGGCGCGCCTGCAGCTGAGGCAGCCACATGAGCCCCAGACCGAGGACCACCAGGGACAGCCCGATCGCCATCAGCTCCGCTCCGTAGCCGGGGTCCGGTCGCCGAACCGGCCGGGGGACACCGCCCTGGGGGCCATCCCGCACATTGTCACACGGTGCCCAGTCCAGCGGGGGCGGGGAGCGGGGATTCCGAAGCCGGCGAGGTCGCGCCTCACCAGCCCCTCGGGACCAGGTC
>JASHRA010000256.1 GCA_030038765.1 Candidatus Dormiibacterota bacterium
ACCCCACAACTGGGACAAAGTTCTTCGTCGTCGCCACAATTTCGCTAGCTGATCCCACATCGATCATCGCCCTACTCGGTCTTCGCAGAGAACTCGATCGACAGGGCTTCTGGCTACCGGCGGGCTTCCACGCGACCGAAGACAAGCAGGTGGTCAGGGATCGCGTCTTCCAGTTGCTTACGTCCCTGCACGTCAGAGTCGAAATCACCTATTAAACGAAGGCCAAGACTCATCCATACGTGAGTAAGAATCCGGACTACTTCTACCGATTCGCCTGGTATTATCACTTACGGTACGTGCTTCCGAATGTTGCACCGCCCCATGGCGACCTCTTTGTGGGCATCGCAACAGTGAGTACCAAGAAGCGACGCGAGCGTCACGCGCTAGCCCTAGCCAACGTTGTGAGCCAGTGCCTGGGCGCCACGCGTGCCCACTGCGCCCATTGGACAGCGGACTCGCACCCTAGTCTCCAGGCAGCTGACTACTACAGCTGGGCTGTACAGCGCTGGTTGGAGATGGGCGACGGCCGCTCACTCGATCTAATCAGGCCCCAGCTCGCCACGCTCTATCGGTTCTGCTAACAAAGAAGCCCCACCCAGCTACCCCCTCTGTGGAGGGGCAGAGCCCGAGGGCTCTTGTCGCCAGGTGGGGACTTCCGATACTAGCTAATACTAGTCTACCATAGCGATGGTCTCAGGCAAACCGGTCCTGTCGCCATATGGCCGGAGACCGCCACCGGCCCGTCGCCCTGGAGCCGGCAATCATCAAGGCAGAGTGTTTGGCCGTCCCGAGCGGCCCATGCGGGCCGTCGGTGCTTCACCAGGGCGCATCGAGGCAGGCGTCGTTGTCCGGCAAGAGACGGCCGAAGTCAATGCAGCTGAAATGGATGAAGCTGCTGACTGCGTCTCGAGGTTCCGTCGGCCTCTCGCTGCCATAAAGACGAGGCACTTAGTTCGAGCACCTACTGCAACGGAAGACTACGGTCCGCGCTGTCCAGGACGCCGACGGGGCAGCTGACCCCGGTGCCACCGACGCCGCAGTACCCGTTGGGGTTCTTGTCCAGGTACTGCTGGTGGTACTGCTCGGCGTAGTAGAAGGGCCCGGCGTCCACGATCTCGGTCGTGATCTGGCCCCTCCGGGCTGCCGAGAGCGCCTCCTGGTAGCGCTCGCGGGTCGCCTCGGCCAGACGCCGCTGCTCCTGGTCGGAGACGAAGATGGCGGAGCGGTACTGGGTGCCGTGGTCGTTGCCCTGGCGCATGCCCTGGGTGGGGTCGTGGCTCTCCCAGAAGGTCCCCAGCAGGCGTTCGTAGCTGATCCTCTCGGGGTCGTAGACCACCAGCACCGACTCGGCGTGCCCGGTGCGCCCGCTGCAGACCTCGCGGTAGGTGGGGTTGGGGGTGAGCCCGCCGCTGTACCCGGCCGCGGTGGTGTAGACGCCCTCCAGCCGCCAGAAGTCCCGCTCCGCGCCCCAGAAGCAGCCGAGCGCGAAAATCGCCTGGCGCGTGCCCTCCGGGAAGGGCGGTTGGAGCGGGTGCCCGAGAACCGTGTGCAGCCCCTCCAGCGGCATCGGCTCGCTGCGTCCGGGCAGGGCCTCGCCGGGGTCCACCATGGCGCTCTTGGCGCCGAACAGTCGCGTCACCATAGGTCCTCTCCTCCTTGGGGGCGGGCTCCGGCCCGGCTCCCGGCAAAGTCAATCATGCCCCATGGGCCGGTCCCCTACTCCCAGCGGAAGCGGGTCATCATGGCGCCCAGGAAGAGCGCCGTCCAGCCCAGCAGCAGGCCCAGGTCCAGGGCGCCGGGGGCGCCGCCCTCCAGCGCCGAGCGCAGCGAGGAGCAGAGCACGGTCACCGGCAGCACGCGGGCCAGGGGCTGGACCAGCGCCGGCAGGTGGCTGACCGGCAGCACCACCCCGCCCAGGACCAGGAAGAGCAGGTAGAGGCCGTTGGCCCCGCCCAGGGTGAGCTCGGCCCGGAGCCAGCCGGCCATGGTGAGCCCGAGCCCGGCGAAGCAGGCCGCTCCCAGGAGCAGCAGCCCCAGCCCGACCAGGGGGGACCCCTGGAGGCGCCAGCCCAGGGCGAAGCTGGCGATGGCCCAGAGCAGCAGTACCTGGAGCGCCTCCACCGCCAGCATGGCCGAGGCCTTGGCCCCGACCAAGGCGCTCCGCGGCAGGGGGGACCCGCCCAACCGCTTGAGGACGCCGTAGTAGCGCTGGTAGGCGGTGGAGATGCCCAGCGTGACCATGCCGGTCGACATGAGGGCGACGGTGAGCACCCCGGGCATGAGGAACCGGACCGGGGGGCCGGCCCCGGCGGGGAGGATGCGCGCGCCGGTGAAGAGCACCAGCAGCAGCACCGGCAGGACCAGGATCACGAGCAGGTTCTCGCCCTGGCGCAGCAGCAGCAGCAGCTCCACCCGGAGCTGGGCCCGGAAGGCCCGGGGCCAGGGCGCCGCCAGCGGCACGCTGGCCGGGGCCGCGCTCACGGGCGCTCCTCGGTGAGGTCGAGGAAGACGTCCTCCAGGGAGGAGCGTCCCACCCGCAGCAGGAGCAGCTGGGGACCGGGCCGGCTCAGCTCGCGGGTGAGCTCGGCGGCGGTCTCGCCGGGAGCCCGGGAGCGGATCCGGTAGCGCGCCCTGCCCAGCTCCGAGAGCTCCTCCACCCCGGCCAGGGAGCGGAGCCGGGAGAGCAGCTCGGGTCCGGCCTCGCGGTCCAGCTCCAGCTCCAGCTGCTGGGCCCCGACACCGGAGCGGAGACGGGCGGGCGCGTCGAAGGCGACGAGGCGGCCCCGGCTCAGCACCGCGACCCGGTCCGCCAGGCGTTCCGCCTCCTCCAGGGCGTGGGTGGTGAGCACGACCGTGGTCCCGGCGGCCCGGGCCTCCGCGATCAGGTCCCAGGTGATGAGACGTGCCCGCGGGTCCATGCCCGCGGTGGGCTCGTCGAGGAAGAGCAGCCGGGGACGGCCCACCAGGGCCAGGCCCAGGGAGAGGCGCTGCTTCTCGCCCCCCGAGAGCTGGCGGAAGCGGGTCCCCGCCCGCTCCGCCAGGCCCACCCGCTCCAGCATCTCCCGGGGCTCGAAGGGGTGGGCGAAGAAGCTGGCGAAGAGCGTCATCGTCTCCGAGACCCGCAGGGTGGGGTAGATACCGCCCTCCTGGAGCATCAGCCCCAGCTGGGGCCGGAGCCGGCGCGCCTCCGAGACCGGGTTCAGGCCCAGCACCCGGACCACGCCCGCGTCCGCCCGGCGGTAGCCCTCGAGGACCTCGACGATGCTGGTCTTGCCCGCCCCGTTGGGCCCGACGATGGCGACCATCTCGCCCTCGGAGATCTCGAGATCCAGGTCCTCGACGGCCACCAGGGGGCCGTAGGTCTTGCGCAGACCCCGCACCGAGACCGCCGCCGGGGAACCGGCCTGGGGCCGGGAGCTCACCGTTCCAGCTGGACGCCGGGGGCGAGATCGACGCGGTAGCCGACCCCGAAGACGGTGTTGATCCGGAAGGGCATGGTGGGGAAGGCCTCGAACTTCTCGCGCAGCCAGCGGATGTGGACGGCGACGGTCTTGCTGTCGCCGTTGAAGTCGGCCCCCCAGACGGCCCGGAGCAGCGCCTCGCGGCTGTGCACCCGCCCCGGGTTGCTGACGAGGAAGTGGATGAGGGCGAACTCGCGCGGGCTCATCCGCACCTCCTGGCTGCCCACCGAGACGCGCCGGGCGGGGACGTCGAGGACGAAGTCCCCGGCCCTCACCCGCTCCGAGGGCGAGCTGGCCCGGGGCGGCAGCTCGGCCCGGCGCAGCAGCGCCTCCACCCGGGCCAGGAACTCCTTCACCCCGAAGGGCTTGGTCATGTAGTCGTCGGCGCCCAGCTCCAGGCCCTTCACCTTCTCCCCCTCCGAGCCCCTCGCGGTCAGCATGAGGATGGGCAGGTCGGACTCCTGGCGGAGGATGCGGCAGACCTCCTCCCCGGCCAGCTCGGGGAGCATCAGGTCCAG
>JASHRA010000257.1 GCA_030038765.1 Candidatus Dormiibacterota bacterium
TCGACCGCCTGGCCCGGGGGCTGGCCGAGCTGGCCGGCCGGCTGCCACCGCTGCCGCCGCCCTCGGAGGGAGCCCTCTGGCTCGGGGGGATCCCGTGAGCCGGGGCGCGTCGGAGCTCATCGTCGATGGCAACAACGTGGCCTGGGCCTGGCCCAGGGCGCGCCCGCTGCTCCTGCGGGCGCAGCACGGGGCGGCCCAGCGCCTGCTGGTGGCGGCGACCCTGGGCTCGCCGCTGAGGGGCCTCCACGCGGAGATCACCTTCGTCTTCGACGGCCCCCCGCCGGCCACCGGTCCGGTGGGCCGGCCCGGGGCGCTGGTGCTCTACCCCGACCCCGGGCAGAGCGCCGACGAGCGCATCCTGGAGCTGGTGGAGCGGGCCCGGGGCGGCGGGCCCGCGGTGGTGGTGGTGACCAGCGACCGATCGCTGCAGGAGCTGGCCCGAGCCAAGGGCGCGACCACCATGGGCGGGATGAAGCTGCTGGCCGCGATCGACCCCAGGTCGGCACCGCCACGGCGCGCCGGGCGACCCGAGCGGCGGCCACGGACGGAGAAGCCGAGTCCCAACCGGGAGGACACCGAGCACTGGCTGCGCCGCTTCGGCGGCCCCGAGGCGGAGGAGGGCGGCGCTCAGAAGACGGGCGTCTCCCGGTAGACGCCGAAGACGTCGGCCAGGGCCGAGGTGATCTCGCCCTCCGTGCACAGGGCGCGGACCGCGGCCAGGATGGCGGGCATCAGGTTGTCCTCGGCGCGGGCCGTACGGCGCAACTCCTCCAGCCGGTTCTCGACCGCCGCGCCGTCGCGCCGCTCCCGCAGCTCCCGCAGCCGCTGGCGCTGCGCGCGCTCGATCTCGGGGTCGATCCGGAGCAGCTCCGGCGCCTCCTCCTCGGCGCCGGCGAAGGCGTTGACCCCGACCACGATCCGCTCCTTGCGGTCCAGCTGCTGCTGGTAGCGGAAGGCGGCGTCGGCGATCTCCCGCTGGAAGAACCCGCTCTCGATGCAGCTGAGCACGCCGCCACGGGCGTCGATCTCGGCGAAGTAGGCCTCGGCGGCCGCCTCCATGCGGTTGGTGAGGTCCTCGACGAAGAAGGAGCCGCCCAGGGGGTCGATGGTGGTGGCCACGCCCGTCTCGTAGGCGATGATCTGCTGGGTCCGGAGCGCGATCTGTGCCGACTTGGCCGTGGGCAGGGCCAGGACCTCGTCCATGGCGTTGGTGTGGAGCGACTGGGTCCCCCCCAGGACCGCGGCCAGCGCCTCCAGCGCGGTCCGGGCCACGTTGTTCTCCACCTGCTGGGCGGTGAGCGAGCAGCCCGCGGTCTGGGTGTGGAAGCGGAGCAGCCAGGAGCGCTGGTCCCGGGCGCCGTAGCGCTGGCGCAGGCGCCGGGACCAGATTCGCCGCGCCGCCCGGTACTTGGCCACCTCCTCGGAGAAGTCGATGTGGCTGTTGAAGAAGAAGCTGAGCCGGGGCGCGAAGCGGTCCACGTCCAGCCCGGCCCGGATGCCGGCCTCGACGTAGGCGAAGCCGTCGGCGAGGGTGAAGGCGAGCTCCTGCACCGCCGTCGAGCCCGCCTCCCGGATGTGGTAGCCGGAGATCGATACCGGGTGCCAGAGCGGCACCCGCTCGGCGCAGAACGCGATCACGTCGGTGACCAGGCGCAGGCTGGGCTCGGGCGGGTAGATGTACTCCTTCTGGGCGATGTACTCCTTCAGGATGTCGTTCTGGAGCGTGCCTCCCAGGCGCTCGAAGGGAACGCCCTGGCGCTCCGCCACCCCGAGGTACATGGCCAGCAGCACCGCGGCCGGGGAGTTGATCGTCATCGAGGTGGTCACCCGCCCCAGGTCGATGTCCCGGAAGAGGCGGTCCATGTCCTCCAGGGAGTCGATGGCGACGCCGCAACGGCCCACCTCGCCTTCGCCCAGGGGGTCGTCCGAGTCACGTCCCATCAGCGTCGGCATGTCGAAGGCGACGGAGAGGCCGGTCTGCCCCTGGGAGAGCAGGAACCGGTAGCGCTCGTTGGTCTCGGCGGCGCCGCCGAAGCCGGCGAACTGGCGCATGGTGAAGAGCTTGTCCCGGTACATGGAGGCGTAGACGCCGCGCGTGAAGGGGTACTCGCCGGGGTAGCCGATGCTCTCCGGGTAGTCCTGGCCAGCCAGCGAGGCGGGCGTGTAGAGCGCTTCCACGGGCAGCCCGGAGAGGGTCTCGGGCAGGGGCAGGAAGCCCTCCCGCCGGCGCTCGCGCGAGGCCTGGTAGCGCTCGGCCCAGCGCTGCAGGGCGGCCTCGTCGTCCGACATCGCCGCCGTCTTCTCAACCAGCATCGCCGACTCCTCTGCTGCCCGGAGGCGCCCCGGCCGAGCCCATGTTGCGCTCCTCGGCCGCCATCCGCCCCAGCAGTCGGCGCGCCAGACGCTCCGGAGGCTCGCTGGCGTCTCCGGCCGCCACCTCCAGCTCGGGCTGACGGCGGGCGAAACCGGTGGCGTAGGCGCCGACCAGCTCCACCACCTCGTCGCGGCGGCGCCGGGACGCCCTCAGGCCCCGCTCCCCGGTCTCGTCCAGGTGCTGCCGGTGCCGCTCCAGGGCCTCGGCCAGCTCGGCCGCGCCCTCGGGCCCGGAGCTGGCCACGGTGGCCAGCACGGGCGCCTCCCACCCCCCCTGGGTATGGCTCCTGATCAGCTGCCGGAGCTCGCGCACCACGCCGTCGACGCCGCTCAGGTCGGCCTTGTTGACGGCGAAGATGTCGGCGATCTCGGTGATCCCGGCCTTGATCACCTGGACCCCGTCCCCGGCCGCCGGCGTCGTCACCAGCACCACCGAGTCGGCGATCTCGCAGATCTCCAGCTCGGACTGGCCGACGCCGACCGTCTCCACCACCACCATCTCCCAGCCGAGGGCCTGGAGCAGGCGCGAGGTGGCCCGGGTGGCCAGCGAGACGCCCCCCAGGTGACCGCGGGCGCCCATGCTGCGGATGAACACGCCCCGGTCCAGGGCGTGGCGCTGCATGCGGACGCGGTCACCCAGGATGGCGCCCCCGGTGAAGGGGCTGTTGGGGTCGACGGCCAGCACCGCCACCCGCCTCCCCTGCCCTCGCCAGATCGAGGTGAGGGCATCTACCAGCGTGCTCTTGCCACTGCCCGGCGCCCCGGTGACACCGACCAGGTGAGTGCGGGCCTGGCCCTCCTCCTCAGCCGCCAGCTCGTGGATCAGGTCCCCGGTCCAGGCCTGCTGCTCCTCGATGGCGGAGATGGCTCGGGCCAGGGCCCGCGGGTCCCCGCCGCGGAGGGCCTCCGTGTCCATGGAGCCCCATCTTATGGGTGGCCCCGCGACCTCGCTGCCGGCCCCGACACGGGCCCGGCAGCTTGGGCGGGCAGCCCCTGGACCAGCGTCCCGCGATCCTCCAGGCCGAGTTGCGCGCGTGGCGGGAAGCACGCCTGCCGACAGCTACGCTTTGCCCGGGATGGAGCAGCCGAGGGCCGCGTCGGGGAGATCCGAGGAGGCGTCCGCGGCCCCTTGCCCGGTCCCGTCAACCAGGAGCCGCGCCGGGACGGCCGACGGCGGCCACCAGCGCCTAGCCTTCCCGGCCTCGTCGCTGGTGGCGGAGCTGACCCTGGCACGTCGGGTGCGCGACCGGATCGACCGCGACTACTCGCGCCCGCTGAGGGTCGCCCGCCTGGCCGAGGAGGTCGGCCTGTCGCGCTGGCGGCTGGTCCGGCTCTTCAGGGCGGCCTACGGCGAGCCTCCTCAGCGGTACCTGAGCCGGCGCCGGGTGGAGCGGGCCAGGTACCTGCTCCGCCGCCCCGACTCGACCGTCACCGACGTCTGCCTCAACGTCGGCTTCAGCAGCCTGGGCACCTTCAGCTCGCGCTTCAGCGAGCTGGTGGGGCTCACGCCCTCCCAGTACCGGGACCGCGCCCGAGAGCAGGACGGCGGCCCGGCGGTCCCGGCCTGCTTCACGCTGATGTGGGGCACCGGCCTCGCCGTCGGGGAGGGTCGCCCGGAGGCCGCACCCAGGGAGAAGCGGCCGCAGGGGCCCGCTCCTAGACTCGGCAGCGGATATCCGCCGCGAGCTGGGGGTTCAAGTGATCAAGGGCATCTCGATCGTCTCGGTGTGGGTCCTGGACCAGGACCGAGCCAAGCACTTCTACTGCGACCAGCTGGGCTTCGAGGCCACCAATGACGTCCAGATGGAGAACGGGATGCGCTGGCTCACCGTGCGCTCCCCGGGCAACCCCAACCAGGAGCTGGTCCTTATGGACCCGGCCCACTCGATGCTGGACCGGGAGACCGCCGAAGTCGTGAGGGGACTGGTTGCCAAAGGGGCGCTCAGCCCGGGAGTGATGGCCACCACCGACTGCCGCGGGGATCACGCCCGGCTGGTCGAGAGGGGCGTCGAGTTCCTCCAGCCACCGGAGGAGCGACCCTATGGGATCGAGGCCATACTGCGTGACGACTCCGGCAACTGGTACAGCTTCACCGAGCACAGGGCCGAGGACCTGGGCGGCTGAGCGTGCCGATGCCGACCAGGCGCGAGCGTCTAGCCCGACAGCCGCGCGAGGTAGGGCCAGGTGCGTCAATCCTGGTGGAGTTGCTGACCGGCATCGAGGATCTGTTGCCAGTCGCCGCGGATCGGCCGGACAAACAAGTCCTTGATGGCGAACCTGCTCACCCGCTCTAGACCGACCCGCCCTGTGGGGAAGTGGTAGCGAGTCGCACGAGCGGCGAGCCCAGAGCCCAAACCACGTCCGACGTGAAGGTGAGGATGACGGTGCGGCCAGTCGGCATCAGGCGTCGGGTGCCAGTGGAAGGAGACGACTTCCCGCCCGTCGACAGTCTGAAGGCGGTAGTTGTAGAGAACCGTCGAGACCTTCCTTGGTCCCGCTTGGCCCTGAGCCTCCACCACACGGAACTGTTGAACCATCGAGAACATGTAGGTAGTCTGCCCACCCAATTTAACATCGTCCGCGCCGCCGAACGTGAGTCCATGAACCGGCGAACCACGACCGATTTGCCCTGCGTGCATCAAGACAGCCGGGCTGACGCGACTTACCGCCCGCTGCAGCGGGCGCATGAAGTTACTTACAGCCTGGCTATCAGTCCGCCCCGCCAAGTGGGAGCAACATGGCTACTCTCATCACATCGGAGTCGCCCGTGCCCTTGTATTCGCCACGCTCCCACCGCGCGACAAACTCCTCACCACTGATCTTCAATAGTCTGCGCGCGAGCACATCTATGTAGGACTGCCACTCTGCCGTGG
>JASHRA010000027.1 GCA_030038765.1 Candidatus Dormiibacterota bacterium
GCGCCCTCCGCCACCGCGTCGGCCACCGAGCAGCTGGTGTTGGAGACCGCGATCTGGGCGTAGACGGAGCCGCCGCTCAGCTCCCCCGCCTGGCAGTCGCCCTCGCCCAGCGGGGTCGGCTGGAGCGCCCCGGACGCCGACGAGGCGGCGCTCGGCGAGGGAGTTGAGCCGCCGCTGCCGGAGTCGTAGGTGTAGTCCGTGCCCCAGTTGAAGGCGACCTGCCGCTCGCCGTCGGCGCAGGAGTACGCGTAGTAGGTCCCTCCCCAGGCACTGGCCCACGAGGAGCCGGAACCTTCGGCGGTCGCGCTGCACGAGAACCCGTCCGCGGTGTAGCTCTTCCCCTTGGCGCTGTCTGCCTTGGCGGCGACCGCGTCGGCGGTGCTGCAGCTGGAGCCCGAGACGGCGATCTGCGCGTACACCGACCCGTCCGCCAACTGGGTCGCCTGGCAATCGGCCTGGCCCAGCGCCGAGGGCTGGAGGCGATGGGTCGGCGATGCACTCGGGGTTGGAGTGGAGCCGGTCTGTGCGCCGCCACAACCGCTGACGATCCAACCGGCCAGGAGCAGGCCAACGAGCGCCCCTAGCAAACGTGTCCCCCTGGCCAACAAGGTCACCACCCCCTCTCCGCCGATGAGTGGGGGGATTATGCCAGACGACGGCGCCCGAGGGGGAACTCAGGAGACGGACGGCGAAGGCGCCGAGTCTGTACTAGGCTCAGGCCCTGTGCAGGACGCGTCCCGGCGGTGAGCACTGGCTTCGATATCTTCGGCAACGCCCGCAGCGGACGGCGGTTTGCCTGCCTGCTCCTGACGTTCGCCGTGTTGATGGTGTGTCCCGTGACGCTCTCTCCAGCTCTGGCTGCCGCTCGGAGCACCGACCTCAGCGTCGCGACCCGACTGGCTCGCCAGCTACTCCGGGAGGAGGCGCTGCCGCTGGCCCAGGCCACGCCGACGCTGGGGTCCGCAACGCCGGGGCTGGACCGTCCCATGGTGACGCTGGGGTCGGCCAACGTCGTGGACATGGCCCGATTCTGGAAGCTCCGACTCGATCGCTCCAGGTCGGTCGCTTTCGCCAGATCACATCCGCCGCGCGGCAGTCACCTGTCCGAGAGCCAGACCGGTGCGGGTCAGCTGGAGCAGAACGTGATCTGGACGCGCCGCCGGCTCCCGGTCCAGGTCGTGAGCGCCGACCTGGAGTACACGTTCCTCAGCCTGAGCCCCGGGGAGACGGCGCTGCGAGTGGACAGCCAGGTGCTCTGGCGTCCACAGCGGACGGGGGCCACCAGGGTCCCCTCGGCGGACCGGGCCGCCTCGATCTACGTCCACCGCCTGGATGCCCGTGCCCGACCGAGCGCCAGCGGTCTGCGGGCTAGCGGCGTTGTGCGCCGACTGATCCGGGTCGTGAACCACCTGCCGACCCTGCCACCCGAGTCCTACGAACTCGGTTGCGACCGCGTCGAGACCAGCTACGAGGTCGCCTTCCGACCAGCCCCGGGATCGTTGCCCAACGCTGTCGCGACCGGCTACATCGGCTGTCCCCAGCTCAGCCTTCGGGTCGGACGACACCAGGTCCTGCTGGTGCAGAGGCGGCTGGTCCGGACACTCTCGTCGATCCTCGGAGCGAGAATCACCAGTCGCTGACGGGGCCGCCCCAGAGGACCCCGGATCCCTCCGGCCCGTCCGAGCCCGGACGCACCCAGTGGGGTCCGACGGCGTCGGCGTCCGTGGCGGACGCGTCGGTGTCCGTAACCCTGAACGCATGGTGGCTGTCCACGAGCCCAGTAGCGGTGTCCGGACGGGTGCGCCGGCCCGAAGCCAAGGAAGCGCCCTCGGAGCGACCTGAGGGGAGCCGGCCGGGCCACGCGGCCGCCTGGACCGTGAGAACGGATCGTGCCCTGCTCTGGCTCCGTCCCCGAGCCCGACGCTATCTGACGCGCCCGGGGAGGAGTCCTCACCACCGACCCGAGGAGGGATCGGGATGCCGGCTCCGCGGCGTCTCGACCGAGGGTGCTGACGACCCGGAGATAATGTGATATCATTCAATATCAGTTTCCCAAGACCCAAGCCAGGAGCAGTCATGACCCAAGTCGTCCAGCCGTACCCCGACCCGCAAGTGACCGAGCCCGGTCACCCAGCTGCCAATGTGGACATCCACGAGCACCGAGCCTGGGCCGTCAGCGGCTGGCTCGGCGTCCTCCTCGTCGCCGCCTGCGTCGTGGTGGCGATCCTCATCGCCCGGACCTCGGTCAAGGCGCTCGCCGCCATCCCCATCGTGGTCGCGTGCGTCGTCGCCGCCTCCCTGACCATCGTCCAGCCGGGGGAGACGAGGGTCGTGCGCTTCTTCGGCCGCTACGTCGGCACGCTACGCCGTACCGGGCTCTCCTGGGTGCTTCCCCTCTCGGACCGACGGAACATCAGCATCCGGGTTAGGAACTTCGAGACTAACCACCTGAAGGTCAACGATGCCGAGGGGAACCCGGTAGAGATCGCGGCCATCGTCGTCTGGCAGGTGGCCGACACCTCGCGCGCGGTCTTCGCAGTCGACGACTACCTCACCTTTATCCGGGTCCAGGCCGAGGCGGCGCTGCGGCACGTCGCCACCACCCACCCCTACGACAGCCAGCAGGCAGATGCCGTCACCCTGCGGGGATCGACCGACGTCGTCGCCGCTGAACTGGCCGCCGAGATGGCAGAGCGCGTCACCATGGCAGGCATCCAGACCGTGGAGGTTCGGATCAGTCATCTTGCCTACGCTCCGGAGATCGCCCAGGCCATGCTCCGTCGGCAGCAGGCCAACGCCGTCATCGCGGCTCGATCCCGGATCGTCGAAGGCGCCGTCGGGATGGTGGAGGAAGCGTTGGAGCGGATGCGCAAGCGCAACGTCGTGTCACTCGACCATGAGCGCGAGGCGACGATGGTCAGCAATCTGATGGTCGTGCTCTGCAGCGACCAGCCCGCCTCGCCGGTCGTGAACACCGGAACCCTGTACTCATGAGTCGTGAATGAGCGCAAGCAACTCCTAGTGCGTATGGACCCGGCGGTCTACGACGCCCTCGCGCGCTGGGCAGCCGACGAGTTCCGCAGCGTCAACGCCCATGTCGAGATGCTGGTGCGCAGGTCGCTCTCCCAGGCAGGGCGCATGCCGGCAAAGGCCGGTCCGCTACCCAGGCGGGGCCGGCCGCCGACAGCCTGAGCCGATATCGTGCCCGGGGCTCGGTCTGCAACTGCCTGTGGTAATCGCATCCGGGGGTGGCCCCGGCGCCGCCGGGCAAGCCGCCCAGTCCCGGGCACTCATCCTGCGCCCCAGAGGGGTGCTCGAGTGGACCACATAAGGACGCCACGTAATACCACGGGCGCCAGGCGAAGTGACCCCAGGTCCCAGAGGGGAGGCGGGCCGGGAGGGTGCGGTGAACTCGTCTTGGAGCTTGCGCGGCACTTCGCATCCAGAGTGCCTCGGACGAGACGCGACTTGTCCGATCGCTCGGCCTCGGGACCGGCCGTGGAACACTGAGCCGAGCGCCAGGCGCGGCTCTGCGCGATTCACGGGGGTTACCGCTAGCGGCTAGGGCTGCTTCCGTGCACGCGTTGGGTTGGCAGCTCGGACCGTCAGGGTCCACGCCCGTCAATCAAGATGGGACATGGTGAACGAGGCCGGGCCGCCGGATCGCGGAACATCCACTGGCCCTCCGCATCGACGTCGACGGGTACGGGGTGATGGCGGGCAGCACCTCGGCCAGCGAGTACAGGGCCGAGCCCAAGAAGCATGAGGTCGAGGAGAAGCTCCGCCACGCTGAGGAGAGCGGGCGGCGACCCAACACCATGGTCGAGGTCTACGGCCCCGATGATCTGCGCATCCACGCCTACTCGAAGGCTGGTATCGGGGCCTACTGCCTGACTGGACCCGAAAGCGGCTGCGCATACCATGGGTCGGCACCGCTGGACCTCGGCCCCAACCTCGACCCGGCTGGGGCAATCGCCAAGGAGGAGGGAGGGATCTCACGGCTGTTCCGGTCGGCTCGCTGATGGGGCCGCTCAACCTCTGCCAGAGCTGCAAGCGCCGCCGGTACGAGGACAGCTGCGTAGTCCCCATGCCAGCCATCTGCGAGGCGTTCCCCAAGGGCATCCCGGACGAGATCCTGGTGAACCAGGCGGACCACCGGAACCGCTATCCCGGCGACCACGGCCTGATTTTCGTCCTGGCGGCCGGGGACGAAGACCTCTACCAGGCGTGGGAGAACCTCTGGGCGAGCCGCCACGGCCCGGACCCATATCCCCTCCGCCCCACGAACGAGACCCAAGCCTGCCGGGACGTGAACGACTACCGGGACGGCAGGATCGACCTGTAGCAGCTGGCCGACCGCTGGGCGGAGCGGCACAAGGAGTCGGCGCCGGCACCTCGCACGGTACAGGCGCTCTACGACGACGACTGCGCCGGGGTGATGCTCACGGAGCCTGACACCTGGGATGCGGCGGCCCGCACGGTCGGCCCGGTGGTCCGGTGATCTGCCGCCATCGATCGCGCCCACTGCGACTTGGCGAGAGCCCTGAGGTGCGGATCAGAGCGATCATCTGCTCGTCCGAGAGCTGGGCATCCTAGATGCTCCAGAGCGCCTCCGTGGGCGACATCCGCGCGGCACGCAATGCCGGGACGAAGCCGGCCGACGCTCCGATCAGCAGCGCGGCAGCCATGCCACCGCCCCACGCCTCCAGCGGGATCACCAGCGACCACCCCTGGGAGCCGGCGTAGACGGCGGTGGCGACGACCCCGAAGGCCACGCCCGCCGCCCCGCCGAGCAGGGAGAGCAGCACCGCCTCGCTGAGGAACTGGAGCCTGATGTGCCCCCGGGTGGCGCCCAGCGAACGTCGCAGGCCGATCTCCGAGCGGCGCTCCAAGACTCCGATCAGCATGACGTTCGCCACGCCCACCGCGCCGACCAGGAGCGAGACCGCACCGAGGCCGAGGAAGAGGCTGTTGAGCGCGCCCTTAGCGTCGGCCTGCGCGACCAGGGCGGAGGAGGGCTCGGAGACGGCGACGCTGCTGGGATTCTCCGGGTCGGCGGTGGCGGCGAGCAGGGAGGCGACGCGGTTCACGTCCTGGGGCTGCGCCTTGACGTAGATCTCCGTCGGGTGACCATCGAATCCGAGGTACCGCGCCGCGGCTGGGTATCCGACCAGGATCGCCGTGTCGATCTCCGGCGCCAGCGCGGCCGGGGCGAGGATGCCGGCCACGTAGAACCACTGTCCCCCCACCCAGATGCGCTCCCCGGCCCAGATGCGATCGATCCCCAGCCGCTGAGCCGCCACGGCCCCGAGCACAACCACCGGCTCCTGCGCGGTCGCCGAGTTGAGGTACTCGCCCTGCGCGACGTGGGTCTCCACCGCCCGGGGCAGGCCGAGGCTGGCGGCGGCGACGCTGAGCGCGTTGGTCTCGATGGCCGGTATGAGCGGGCTTCGGTAGGCGTTGACGCTCCCCAGCTCGCCCACGTCCTGGACCTCGGTCACCTGGCCGATGCGGGAGATCATGGCCGGCGCCGAGCTCGGGAGCTCAGCCGTCTGGCCGGTGACGGTCGCGCCCGGCGTCACCGTGAGCAGGTTGGTTCCCAGCCGGCTGATCTCGGCCAGGAGACCGGCCTGGGAGGACGAGGAGAGCCCCAGCACGGCCACGATCGCGCCCACCCCGATGGCGATGCCGAGCGCGGACATAGCGGCCCGGAAGGGCCTGGTCCTGAGGCCCACGCTGGACAGCCGGCCCAGGTCCGAGGGTGAGAGCCGGCCCCGCGTCGATCGCACCTGGCTCACCGGCCGACCCCTTCCGCGACGCCGGTCGGCCCGGTCTGCGGCCGCGCCGGCTCCAAGGGCGCGCACTCGGCCCCCTGGCGGGTGTCGGAGACGATGTGGCCATCCAGCATCTCGATCCGGCGCGGCATGCGGGCCGCGATGGAGCGGTC
>JASHRA010000028.1 GCA_030038765.1 Candidatus Dormiibacterota bacterium
GCCCGAGCGACCAGGTAGTAGAGGCCGCTCGCGAGCAAGAAGCCCACGATCCAGGCGATGTCGCCGCCGCCCAAGGCCTTCGCGATCGGTCCCTCGAAGAAGGAGGAGTTCATGAAGGGGAGCTCTACCAGGATCGTCACCACGTAGATGGCGACCGCGGGCCAGTTCACCAAGCCGTATCGCCCATCCACGCGGAAGATCTCCTGGATGTCGTAGTGACCGTGGCGGATCAGGTAGTAGTCGGTGAGGTTGATCGCGGTCCATGGAATGAGGAAGTAGAGAAGGAAGAGGATGAAGTTGCTGAGGTTGGTGAGGAAGTTGGCGCTGGCGGCGATGGCGATGATCGTCCCCACGATCGCGACGGCCGTGGTGGTCACGATCCGGCTGGGTAGACCCGGGGCAAGTTTCCCGGAGGGTGAGGCGCCGGTGAAGGCAGTAAGGAAGGCGCCGTAGAGGTTTTCCAGGTTGGCCGCGAAGAGGCCGAGCAGGATTATTACGAGCAGCAGCCAGGTGATGCTGGGGAAGAGATTGGCGAGATACGACGGGGTGTTGGCCAGCACCTTGTTCTCGGCCACGCTCGCCGCCAAGGCTCCGACGATCATCACGAAGCAGGCGCCCCCGGCGGACCCGAGATAGGTGAACCAGAATGTGCGCTGGCCTGACGTGCCAGACGGGAGGTAGCGCGAGTAGTCCGAGACGTACGGCGCCCAGGTTATCTGCCAGGAAGCGAAGATGGAGATGGCCAACAGTACCGTTCCCGCAGTGACGCCTGCGCTCGACGTTTGGGGCGGCACCATGGTCGCGAGCTTGACCAGAAAGACGACAAAGATGATCGCTGATAGCACTGAGACAACGCGGTCATAGGCGTGGAAGAAGTCGTATCCCACCCAGGTGATCAACAGGATGATGACGTCGCTGATGATGATGCTGGGGACGGTGGCGAGGTGCAGGAGAGCGGAGAGTGCCTCTCCTCCGAGCACGCCGCCCGAGACGAAGAAGCCGATGTACATCAGGACCACGACGGCCAGTGGTAGCAGCGCACCGAACATCCCGAACTGTGCCCGTGACTGGATCATCTGCGGGACGCCCATCTTCGGTCCCTGGATCGAGTGGTAAGCCATGAAGAGGCCACCGAGCAGGTTCCCGACCAGGATGGAGACGATAGCCCAAGCGAGGTTGAGTCCTAGTACGACGGCTAGCGCACCCGTTGCCACCGCCGTGACTTGGACGTTGCTGGCGAACCACAGCGTGAAGAGCGTGTTGGGTCGCCCTCTACGTTCGGCCTCTGGAATGAAGTCGATGCCGCGTCGTTCTAGTTCGATTCCTGTGGCACGTGCCTCTGATCTCACTGGACAGACTCTCCCCTCTGTGGTGCTGGCGACGATGACGGTGCGGCTGCTCCCCTAGTCATTCTTCCTCGCCCCCCGCCCTGCTGCCTCCAGCAGCAGCTCCGCCACCACCTTGGGCTGCGAGAGGAAGGGGGAGTGCCCAGCTCCGGGAATCGCGGTGGCCTCGATGCCCAACCGGTCGCGCGCCGCCCGTCTGGCCCACTCCGGCCGCACCACGTGGTCCGCCTCCCCGAAGATGTAGGAGCGCGGCGTGCTCGGCCATCGGTGCAGTGGTGTCACCTCGGTGATGGTGAGTGTGGTCTGGCGCCGCAGCCTCGCTGTGGCCCAGGCCGCGTCGGCAGCCGTGCAGTCGTTGTAGAAGGAGTCTCGGGCGCGCGCCGGGTCGATCGAACAGAAGCCGTCCCCCCCGTCGACATACTCGAAGTTCGGATCAATGATGCCTGCGTCGTCGGCAAACTGCTGAGCCAGGCTCTTACCGGGAATCGGGAGCAGGCCGGCGATGAACGCCAGGTGGCGCACCGGCCGGAGCTCGGCCACCAGGGGAATGGTGAGGCCTCCCGCCGAGTGACCGACCAAGATGACGTCATCGCCGAGACCGCCGAGCGCGTCCAGCACCACTTTTGCGTTGGTCGCCGTGCCCGCCTGTCTCTCGGTACAGGGGAGCTCGACTGCGATCGAAGCCTGGCCCCGTTGCTTGAGCTCCCGCACGAGCCGCTCCCAGCACCAGGGACCGTGCCAATGTCCGTGGACTAGGACAAACGTGCTCAAGCGGTCTCCTCCACCAGGGAGAGGGGTTCAGGAAGCCTCCGCAGCAGAATCTCGGACCGCTCCACCGTCCACTCCAGCAGCTCGCGAGCACGTGCCTCAGCGGACGCCGGGTCACGCGCGATGCAGGCCTCGAAGAATCCTTTCTGGTGCTCCAGGTCATCCTTGGCGTTGATCCCCTCGGTCAAGGCGAGGCGGAAGTACCGCTCAGTCTGGCGTCGATAGGAGCGGATCTCCTGCAGCAGCCGTGGGTGGCCCGCTGCGCGGTAGCAGAGCTCATGCAACTCCCACTCCCCTGCCAGGTAGGCATCCCGGTCGCGACGCTGGGCGGGATGGAGACGGCTCAGGGCCTCGACGCCGCTGCGCATCGCCCGGACCTCACCGTCACTTAGCCTCGGGGCCCCACGCTGGGCGGCGATACCCTCCAGCCCGGTGCGGACCGCATAGATGTCTCGCAGGTCCTCTATCGACAGTGGGGCCACCCGTGAGCCCCGGCCGCGGCGGTGAACTACCAGGCCCTCGGCCCGGAGCCGCTCCACCGCCACCCGGACCGGCGTGGTGCTGACGCCCAGCTCGTGGGCCAGCTCCACCAGCCGCAGCGGGGTGTCGGGCTCGAGCGAGCTCAGGATGCGGGCCCGGAGGTGGGCGTAGACGGCCTCCGTCACCGACTGCATCTGCAGCGTCTGAGCGGGCAGGCGCTCTGGTCCGCCTCCCTCGGGCACGAACGGACTCTAGGCGGGGGCCGACGCGGGCGTCAAGGGTAGAAAGTCAAAGGTCGATGACCCTGTGAGCGGCCCGGTTACGATCGGGCGGTGGAGCCGCCCCTCGACGCGCTGAGCGCCCGCCTGGCGGAGCGCAGCCGGGCCTGGGCCCTGGCCCACTGGTACTGGGGCGACGCCATCCTCGTCGACGGCCTCCTGGAGCTGGGAGACGGGGGCCTGGAGGCGGCCCGAGAGCAGGCCCTGGAGCTGCTCCGCCGCTGGCTGGAGACGGTCCCGCCCGGTCCCGGGGACGCGCTCGCTCCCGGCGCCGCCCTGGCCCGCATGGAGGCCGAGGGAGAGCTGCCCCGGGAGGCGCTGGACCGCTTCCTCGACGCCCTGGAGCGGCTGCCGCTGCTGTTCCGAGACGTGCCCTCGCTGGAGCCCCACCTGCCCCGCTTCCGCTTCGGGGTCTGCATCGACGCCCTCTACCACCTGCCCCCGGCCCTGGCCGCGGCGGCCCGGCGACGGGGCCGGCCGGAGCTGGCGGAGCGGGCCCTCCGCATCTGCATCCAGCTCCTCCACGTGCTGAGGTGCGAGGGCGGCTGGGCGCAGTGGTACGACGCCGCCCTGGGACGGAACAACGGGGTCCCCTGGAGCCGCGGGGCCGGCTGGGCCCTGCTGGGGCTGCTGGACACCGCTCGCCAGCTCCCGGACCGGAGCGCGCCGCTCGAGGAGCCCACGCTGGAGCTGCTTCGAAGGCTGGTGGCGACGCAGGGCGCGGGTGGCCACTGGGGCCCGGTGCTGGGACGGCGCGACCTCCCCGAGGAGTCCTCGGTGGCGGCCCTCTTCGTGGCCGCCGCCGGCCATCCCGCGGCGCCCACCGTGGACGCCGCGGCGGTGGCGCGGGCGCGCGCCGCCGTGCTGGGCTCCCTGGACCCCGGCGGCGTCTACCTCGGGGTCAGCGCCGACGTCCTCCCCGACTGGGACCCCAGGAGCTACGAGAGCTTCCGGGTCGAGGCCTCCCCCTGGGGCCAGGGCGCGGCCCTGCGGGCGCTGGCGGCGATGGCGCGGGGAGGCGCCTCGGCCGATCCCACCTAGGGCCGCCGCCAGGACCGGGCCACGGCCAGGAAGGCGTCGTTCTCCTGGGGCGCTCCCACGGTCACCCGGACCCCCTCCCCGACGAAGCAGCGGACGCTGAGCCCGCCCGCCGAGCAGGCGGCCGCGAATTCGGCCGAGGCGGCGCCCAGGGGCAGCCAGACGAAGTTGGCCGAGCTCTCCGGCACCGCCAGGCCGGCGCCTCGGAGCGCGGCCAGGACCCGTCCCCGCTCCGCCACCGTGGCCCGCACCCGGGCCTCCATGTCGGCGGGCCGCTCCAGCGCGGCCAGGCCCGCGGCCTCGGCCATGGCGGTGAGCGCGAAGGGCAGGGCGACCCGGCGCAGGGTGGCCACCACCCGGGGGTCGGCGACGGCCCAGCCGATCCGGATCCCGGCCAGGCCGAAGGCCTTGGAGAAGGTGCGCAGCAGCACCAGGTTGGGCCGGCGCCGGGCCAGCTCCAGGCCGGCCGCCTCCAGACCTGCGCCCGCGAACTCGCAGTAGGCGGCGTCCAGCACCAGCAGGCAGTTCCGGGGCAGGGAGTCGGCGAGCTCGGCGACCCCCTCGAGGGGGACGGTGGTGGAGGTGGGGTTGTTGGGGTTGGGCAGCAGCACGACCCGGGTGCGCCTGCCCACCGCGGCCCCGATCGCCGCCAGGTCGAGGCGTTGCCCCGCCAGCGGCACCGCCACGCCCCTCGCCCCCGAGCTCTGGGCCAGGATCGGGTAGGCCTCGTAGGAGCGCCAGCCGAAGACGACCTCGGTGCCGTGGCCGGCGTAGCCGGTGAGCAGGTCCCGGAGCAGGGTCAGGGAGCCGCCCGAGACCAGCACCCGCTCCGGGTCCAGCTGGTGGATCGCGGCCAGGCGCTGGGCCAGGGCCACCCCCCCGGCGGGGTAGCGGTTGGCGCCGGCCGCGGCCGCCGCAACCGCCTCCAGCACTACCCTGGAGGGGGGCTCGGGGGACTCGTTGGAGGAGAGCTTGTAGCCGGGCGAGCCGTCCGGTCGCTGCGCCGGCGTGCCCGGCACGTAGCTGGGCAGCGAGCCGATGTGGCGCCGGGGCCGGGGTGGGGAGGTCACCCGGCGGGTCCCAGGACCTTGCCCGGGTTGAGGATGCCGAGGGGGTCGAGGACGCCCTTGAGCTGGCGCATGAGGTCGACGCCGTTGGCGCGCTCCCGGCGCAGGGCGGCGATCTTGCCCAGGCCCACCCCGTGCT
>JASHRA010000258.1 GCA_030038765.1 Candidatus Dormiibacterota bacterium
GGCGCGAACGGGAGCGGCCCCCGGCCCCCGCTGGGGCGGCTGATGGCGCTGGGCAGCGCCGTGCCCCCGCTGCGGGTGACCAACGGCGAGGTGGAGCGCTTCCTCGACACCTCCGACGAGTGGATCCAGTCCCGGACCGGGATCCGCGAGCGCCGGGTGGCGACGCCGGAGATCTCGCTCCTGGAGCTGGCCGCCCGGGCCGCCCGGGCCGCCCTGGCCGGCGCCGGGATCGATCCCGGGGAGATCGACACGGTGATCTGCTCCAGCAGCTCCCCCGACACCACCTTCCCCTCCCTCGCCTGCCGCCTCCAGGCCCAGCTGGGCTGCCCCCACGGGCCCGCCTTCGACATCCAGGCGGCCTGCACCGGGGCCCTCTACGGCATGGGGCTGGCGGGGTCGATGATCGGCTCGGGGCTGAGCCGCCGGGTGCTGCTGGTCTCGGCCGAGATCTTCACCCGGCTGGTGGACTGGAGCGACCGCTCGACCGCCGTGCTCTTCGGCGACGCCGCCGGCGCCATGGTGATCGGGGGCCCGGAGGAGAGGGGGGCGGAGATCCTGGACCTGGAGCTGGGCTCGGACGGCGGCGGCGCCTGGGCGCTGGACACGCTCCCCTTCCCCGCGCCCCGGGGGGGCGAGGCCAGCCCCCAGCTGCCCGCCTACACCGCCGCCCCGAGGTCCCTGGAGCGGGTCATCCGGATGAACGGCCGGGAGGTCTTCCGCTTCAGCACCAAGATCCTGGAGCAGGTCGTGGAGAGCCTCGCCCGCCGTCGCGGGATCAGCCCCCAGGAGATCGACCTGATCGTCCCCCATCAGGCCAACTCCCGCATCCTCGCCACCGCCGCGGGCCGGCTCGGCATCCCCTTCGACCGCTTCGCCTGCAACGTCGACCGCTACGGCAACACCTCCTCCGCATCGGTGCCGCTGGCCCTGGCCGAGAGCGCCCTGGAGGGGCGCTGCCGAGATGGAGACCTCGTCTGTTTGGTAGCCTTCGGGGCCGGACTCACCTGGGGTGGGGCCCTGCTCGGCTGGCGCCCCGTCCCGGTGGCCCTGGACGACCCGGTGGGGCCGGCCCTGGACCGGGCCGCCCCAGCCGGCGAGCGGTCGGGCGCGCCGCAACTCAAGGAGGTTTCCGAGTGAGCCGCTCAGTCGACCCCGGCCGGCGCCGGGTGGTGGTGACCGGCCTCGGGGTGGTGAGCCCGGTGGGAGTCGGGGTCGCCAGCGCCTGGGAGGGCCTCCTGGCGGGCCGCAACGGGATCCACCGCATCCACAGCTTCGACCCCTCCCCCTTCGGCTCCCAGATGGCCGGGGAGGTGCCCGACTTCGACGCCACGGAGGTGCTGGACCGCAAGCAGGTGAGCCGCACCGCGCGCTTCACCCAGTTCGCCCTCCACGCCACCGCCCAGGCCATGGAGCAGGCCGGGCTGCCCATCGACGACTCCAACCGGGACGACGTGGGGGTGATCGTGGGCTCGGGCATCGGCGGGCTGCGGGTCACCGAGGAGGCCACCCTCACCCTGGAGCAGCGCGGCCCCCGCCGCATCAGCCCCTTCACCGTGCCCATGATCCTGGCCGACATCGTCTCCGGCGAGATCTCGATGCGCCTGGGCGCCTGCGGTCCCAACTTCGCCCTGGTCTCGGCCTGCGCCACCGGCGCCCACGCCATCGGGGAGGCGACGGAGATCATCCGCCGGGGCGACGCCGTGGCCTGCGTCGCCGGTGCCAGCGAGGCCTCGGTGACGCCGCTGGCGGTGGGCGCCTTCGCCTCCATGCGGGCGGTCTCGCAGCGCAACGACGACCCCGAGCACGCCAGCCGTCCCTTCGACCGCGACCGGGACGGCTTCATCCTGGCCGAGGCCTGCGGCATCCTGATCCTGGAGGAGCTCGACTTCGCGCGCCGCCGCGGGGCCCGGATCCTGGCCGAGGTGGCCGGCTACGGCGCCACCGCCGACGCCTACCACCTGACCGCCCCCGAGCCCAGTGGCCGGGGCGCCTGCCGGGCCATGGCGCGGGCCCTGGAGCGGGCCGGGGCCGAGCCCCACGAGGTCGGCTACATCAACGCCCACGGGACCTCGACGGGCCTCAACGACGCCGCCGAGACGGCCGCCATCAAGCAGGCCCTGGGCGAGGAGCAGGCGCGGGCCATCCCCATCTCCTCGACCAAGTCCATGACCGGCCACAGCCTCGGCGGGGCCGGCGCCATCGAGTCCGTCTTCTCGATCATGGCCCTGGTGGACGGGCGGGTGCCCCCGACCATCAACTACTGCCAGCCCGACCCCGAGTGCGACCTCGACTACGTAACCGAGGGCGCCCGCGTGGTCAACCCCGAGCTGGTCCTGAACAATTCCTTCGGCTTCGGCGGCCACAACGCCTGCCTCGCCTTCCGCCGCTTCCGCGACTGACCGCCGGCCTTAACCCCCCTCTAACCGAGCCATTACCTGGCCTTAGGGAGGGCCCGCTAGGCTCGGCGCGTGCTCATGGAGGAGCGGGTGACGGAGGGGGGTCGGATGCGGGCGCCGCTCGATCAGTCCGGCGACGTCAAGATGTCGGTCGACGACCTCTTCCTCGGCTTCGGCCGGCGCCAGGTCCTGCACGGCGTGAGCGCCCACTTCCCCAAGGGCCAGGTGACCGCCCTGATCGGCCCCACCGGCTGCGGCAAGACCACCCTGCTGCGCTGCCTCAACCGCCTCCACGACAGCCGGCCCGGGGTGCGCATCGACGGCCGCGTGCTGCTCAACGGGGAGGACATCTACCACCGCAGCACCGACGTGCGGGAGCTGCGGCGGCGGGTGGGGATGCTCTTCCAGCGTCCCAACCCCTTCCCCCAGAGCATCCGCGAGAACGTGACCCTGGGGGCCCGGATCCACGGGCTCTGGGCCCGGGGTGAGACGGAGAGCCGGGCCGAGGCCGTGCTCCGCGACGTCGGGCTCTGGGACGCCGTCCGGGACCGCCTCAGCGGCACCCCCTTCATGCTCTCCGGCGGCCAGCAGCAGCTCCTCTGCCTGGCCCGCGCCCTGGCCGTTGAGCCCGAGGTCCTGCTCCTCGACGAGCCCACCTCCTCGCTCGACCCCCACTCCACGGCCCGGATCGAGGAGCTGATCGACAGCCTGAAGGGCCGGATGACCGTCGTCTTCGTGACCCACAACCTGCAGCAGGCGGAGCGCCGCGCCGACCAGGTGGTGTTCATGCTCGACGGCGAGGCGGTGGAGGCCGCTCCGGCCCGGCAGTTCTTCGCCGGCCCGACTGACGCGCGCAGCCAGGCCTACCTGGAGGGCCGCCCGGCCTGATCGACGCGGGGAGCACCCCGCCTCACGACCGTGGCACTTCTCGCCCTGTTCTCAAAAAGGGAGGAACAAATGCGTCCCAAAACGCTGGCCCATGGGCTGGCCAGGTCGGCGCTGCTCTTCGGCGGCGCGGCCCTGGTCCTGACCACCCTGGGCACGACCGTGGCCGACGCTCACGGCAAGGCCAAGCCGGTGGCCCTGGCCACCGGCAACCCCTCTTCGGCGGTCACCCTCAACGAGGCCGGCTCCAGCCTGCTCTACCCCTACCTGCAGGTGCTGGCGCCGCAGCTGAAGAGCGCCTACCCCGACATCACCCTGGCCCCGGCCGCCGGCGGCTCCGGGCTCGGCATCTCGGAGGCCATCGCCCGGCTGGTGCAGCTGGGCGGCTCCGACGCCTACCTCTCGCCGGCCGACGCCTCGGCCAACCCCGGGCTGGAGAACATCCCCATCGCCGTCTCCGCCCAGGCCATCGACTACCACGTCCCCGGGGCCCCCGCCTACCTGCACCTCACCGGCAACGTGCTGGCCCAGATCTACGAGGGCAAGATCACCAACTGGGACGCCTCCCAGATCGCCAAGCTCAACCCCTCGGTGACGCTGCCCAACCTGGCCATCGTCCCGGTCCGGCGGGTCGACTCCTCGGGCGACACCTTCCTCTTCACCAGCTTCCTCAGCGCCACCAACAAGGCCTGGGCCGACGGCCCCAACGAGGGCACCACGGTGACCTGGCCGGCGGTCGGCAACGAGCTGACCGCGGACGGCAACCCGGGCATGATCCAGGTCTGCTCGGCGACGCCCGGCTGCATCGCCTACATCGGCGTCAGCGTGGAGAACACGGCCGTCGAGGACGGGCTCCAGGAGGCGCTGGTCCAGAACCGGGCCGGCAAGTTCCTGCGCCCGGTCCAGTCGACCATCCTGGCCGCCGTGGGGGCCTCCGCCGGCAGCACCCCGTCGAGCCTGGCCCAGTCGCTGATCTACTCCAAGGGAGCCGGCTCCTACCCCATCATCAACTTCGAGTACCTGATGGTCCAGGAGCACCAGAGCTCCTCCGGCGTGGCCAAGGCCATCCGCACCTTCCTCGCCTGGGCTATCAGCCCGAGCGGCGGGGCCAGCGGGGACAACCTGGCCGCGGTCGACTTCGTCTCCCTGCCCAAGGTCGTGATCCCCAAGGTGGACGCGGCCATAGCCAAGATCAAGTGAGGATCTCGGTCCGGGGGTGGGCCGCAGCTTGGTAACCGCCCGCAGCGGGGTCGGCCCGGGTGCCGACCCCGCTCTCACGCACAGCGCCCACCAGTTGGCGGACCGGGACCTCACGACCCGCGACCGGGTGGCGCGCGGCCTCCTCCTGCTGGCGGCCCTGGTGCCGGGGGCGATGCTCCTCTTCCTCGCCGCCGAGATGGTCGAGCAGTCCATCCCCGCCTTCGTCTACAGCGGGCTGAACTTCTTCACCGGACAGGTCTTCTCCTTCGGCAGCCTCTACTCCACCGCCCTCAGCCACCACAACGGCTTCGCCGCCC
>JASHRA010000259.1 GCA_030038765.1 Candidatus Dormiibacterota bacterium
CTCCTGGAGCTGGCGGATGTCCTTCTCCCCCCGCCCGCTGAGGTTCACCAGGAGCAGGTCGTCCTCGTCCCGCTCGGCCCAGAGGCGCAGCGCCAGGGCCAGGGCATGGGCGCTCTCCAGGGCCGGCACGATGCCCTCCCGGCGGGCGCAGAGGTAATAGGCGGAAACGGCCTCCTGGTCGCCCACGCCGGTGTAGCGGGCCCTTCCCGTCTGCTTCAGCAGGGCGTGCTCCGGGCCCACCCCGGGGTAGTCCAGCCCGGCGCTGACCGAGTGCGTCTCCAGCACCTGGCCCTGCGCGTCCTGGAGCAGGTAGGAGCGCGCCCCGTGGAGCACGCCGACGCTGCCCAGGCTGAGGGAGGCGCCGTTCTCGCCCGGGCCGGGGCCGCGTCCCAGCGCCTCGGCGCCCCAGAGCCGCACCTCGGGGTCGTCGACGAAGCCGGAGAAGATCCCGATGGCGTTGCTGCCCCCGCCGACGCAGGCGATGACGTCGCTGGGGAGGCGGCCGAAGCGCTCCAGGCACTGGGCCCTGGCCTCGGTCCCGATCACGCTCTGGAACTGGCGCACCATGTAGGGGTAGGGGTGGGGCCCGACCGCGCTGCCGATGACGTAGAAGGTGTCGTCGGCGCGCGTGGCCCACTCCCGCATGGCCGCGTTGACGGCGTCCTTGAGCGTCCGGGTGCCGTCCTCGACGGGGTGAACCGAGGCCCCGAGCAGGCCCATGGTGACGACGTTGGGGGCCTGCCGCTCGATGTCCAGCTGGCCCATGTAGACCTCCACCTCGAGGCCCAGCTGGGCGCCCACCGTGGCGGTGGCGACGCCGTGCTGGCCGGCCCCGGTCTCGGCGATGAGGCGGCGCAGCCCCATGCGCCGGGCCATCAGGCCCTGGCCGAGGGCGTTGTTGATCTTGTGGGCGCCGGTGTGGTTGAGGTCCTCGCGCTTCAGCAGCAGGGGCGCCCCGCCCGGGGCCAGCCGGCGGGCGGCGTAGAGGGGGGAGGGCCGGCCGACGTAGTCGCGCAGCAGCTCCCGGTACTCGGCCCAGAAGCGCTGGTCCGAGAAGGCCTCCTGGACCACCGCCTGGAGCCGGGTCACGGCCTGGTGGAGGACCTCGGGGACGAACTGGCCCCCGAACTCGCCGAAGTAGCCCCGGCGGTCAGGAGGACGCATCGGCCAGTCGCACCGCGGAGACGAACGCTGAGAGCTTCCCGGGGTCCTTGGCGGCCCCCGCCTCGACCCCGGAGCGGACGTCCACGGCATAGGGGTGGAGCAGGCGCACGCAGGCGCCGACGTTGTCCGGGCGCAGCCCTCCGCTGACCACCGCCGAGCGCTCCGGCAGGATGCCCAGCAGGCGCTCCCAGGGGAAGGTCTGGCCCGAGCCCCCGGCCAGCGGCCCCGGGCTCTCGAAGACGGGGAGGGCGTCGGGGTAGGCCCGGATCCGGGCCGCGAGCGCGTCCGGGTCCGCGGGCCCGGCGGAGACCCGCAGCACCTTGAGGTAGGGGCGGCCCAGCCAGCGGCAGAGCCCGGCCGGCTCCGCGCCCGAGAACTGGGGCACCATGGAGGGCAGGGCCCGGGCGGCGGCCCGGAGCTGGGCCCGCTCGGGGTCGACGAAGACCGCGACCAGGGTCACCCCGGGAGGCAGCTCGGCCGCGATCTCGGCCGCCCGCCCGGGCGAGACCCGCCGCGGGCTGGGGGCCAGGATCACGCCGACCGCGTCCGCGCCCGCGGCCAGGGCCAGGCGGGCGTCGGCCGCCGAGTTGCAGCCGCAGATCTTGATCCGCGTCCGTCCCAGCTCCTCCCCGGCGGGCCCCAGGGAGGGGAGCGGGGCGGCGGTGGGGGCGATCATCCCGGCACCTCGGTGGCGGCGGCCTGGGGTAGGCCCCGGGCCGCCGCCAGCCAGGCCGCCGGGTCCGCCGCGCGCATCAGCGCCTCGCCGACGAGGAAGGCCCCCACCCCGAGGGCGCGCGCCGATCGCACCTGGGCGGGGTCGGAGTAGCCGCTCTCGCTCACCAGCACCACCCCCTCGGGCACCAGGGGCAGGAGCCGGAGGGTGAGCTCGGGGTCGACGCGGAGCGTCCGTAGGTCGCGGTTGTTGACGCCCAGGAGCCGGGCGCCGGCCCCCAGGGCGCGCTCCAGCTCTGACTCCTGGTGGACCTCCACCAGGATGTCGAGGCGCCACTCCCGGGCCGCCTCCAGCAGGCGCCCCAGCTGGGTCCGGGAGAGCCCGGCGGCGATGGCCAGGACGGCGTCGGCCCCGGCGGCGGCGGACTGGGCCAGCTCGTACTCGGTGGTGAGGAAGTCCTTGCGCAGGAGGGGCAGCTGGCAGGCCCGGCGGACCTCCCCCAAATGCTCCAGCCGGCCCCCGAAGCGGCTCTCCTCGGTGAGCACGCTGAGGGCGCAGGCACCTCCGCGCTGGTAGCTCGAGGCGATCTCGGCGGGCCGGAAGTCGGGCTGGATCACCCCCGCCGAGGGCGAGGCCCGCTTGAGCTCCGCCACCAGCGCCGCCGGCCAGGCCCGCTCCAGGGCCCGGCGGAAGGGGCGGCGTCCCTCGACGGAGAGCTGGGCCCGGCTCCGGACCTGGGCCGGGCTCAGCTGGTCCATCTCCCGGCGAAGGCGGCGGGAGCGCTCCCGGTAGAGGCTGGCCAGCAGGTCAGGCACGGGCCGGCACCGCTGCCTCCGGAGCTCCGCGGAGCGCCTCCAGAGCGGCCATGGCGGCGCCCGACGAGAGGCTCCGGCGGGCCTCCTCCAGGCCCTCGTCCAGCCGCTCCACGGCTCCCGCCACCAGCAGCGCCAGGGCGGCGTTGAGGGCCACCACGTCCGCCCGCGGGGAGCGCTCCCCGCCGAGGATGGCGAGGATGACCGCCGCGTTCTCGCCGGCGTCGCCGCCGCGGAGCTGGTCCAGGCTGGCCCGGACCCCGAAGCGCTCCGGCTCCAGGAGCCAGCGCCGGGTGCCCTCGGGGCCGAACTCCACCACCTGCGTCGGGCCCTCGCCGGCGACCTCGTCGAGGCCGCTGGCGGAGTGGACCACGGCGCCCCGCTCGGCCCCCAGCCCGAGCAGGGCCTCCGCCACCAGGGCCAGCTGGGGCTCGCCGAAGACCCCCACCACCAGCCGGGGGGTCCCAGCCGGGTTGCAGAGGGGACCCAGCAGGTTGAAGATCGTGCGCACCCCGAGCTCGCGACGGAGCGGGCCCACGACGCGCATCGCCGGGTGGTAGCGCGGGGCGAAGAGGAAGGCGATCCGGTGGCGCTGGAGCAGGGCGGCGGACTGCTCCGGCTCCCGTTCCAGGGGCACGCCCAGCGCCTCCAGGACGTCGGCGCTGCCGCAGCGGCTGGAGGCGGCGCGGTTGCCGTGCTTGGCCACCGGGACGCCGGCGCCGGCCACCACCAGGGCGGCCGCGGTGGAGATGTTGATGCTGCGGCTGCCGTCGCCGCCGGTGCCCACGATGTCGATCACCAGGGGCAGGCGGTGCTCGACCCGGAGGGCGCGGCGGCGCATGGCGGTGGCCGCGCCCACCACCTCCGCGATGGTCTCGCCCCGGGCCGCCAGCAGGACCAGGAGGGCGGACGCCTGGGCCTGGGTCAGCTCGCCGTCGACCATCGCCCCCACGACGCGGTCGCTCTCGCCGGCGCTGAGCGTGGCTCCGCCCATGAGCCGGCGCAGCAGCGCCGGGAAGTCGAGGGCGGCCTCGGTCCCGGCCTCAGCGGACCGCCCCGCCGTCACCCGCTCTGTCATCGCCACGCCTCCCCCGGCAAAAAGAAAGAGCCCCGGGCTGGGCCCAGGGCTCGGTGTCGCCTCCTGTCGCTGCGACTAGGCGCGCGACGGCACCGGACCCCTGAAGGGCCAGTCCCGGCGCCAGTCGAGGACGAAGGCGACGCTCACCACGTGGCGGATTCTGGACCAGAGCCAGGCGGGCCGTCAAACCCCCCGGCGCGCCCGCCCGGCGCGGGCTCAGCCGCGCTGGCCCAGGGCCGCCTCCAGCTGGGCCTTGTTCATCCGCGAGCGCCCCCTGATGCCGCGCGACTTGGCCTCGGCGTAGAGCTGCTCCCGGGTCCGGCCGCCGGCCCCGCGATGGGAGCGCAGCCCGCCCCTCCGGCCCGAGGAGAGGTCTCGGGTCGAGGTCCGGCTGGCCTGGCGCGACTCACCGCTCCTGGCCCGCTCCTTGTTCACGGTGCGGGCGGCGATCTCCTTGGCCCGCGAGTCCGAGCTGCCGCGCTCGCGCAGGCCGCTGGCGATGTGCTGGTACTGCCGCTCCCGCTTGGCGCTCCAATCCTGCCTCGGCATGGCCTGGACCTCCTGACTGCTCCTCGACCTCTGGGTGGCCCTCTCCGCCGACGCTAGCAGTCCCCACCGGGGCCGGCGCCAGCGAACTGGCGGAGGCGCGGGCCGAGCGGAGAAACGGCGCCCGCGCGCCCCCGTTGACCCTGTGGGCGCCGGGCTGCCCCGCGAGGCGTCACGAGCTGCGGGCAGGGAGATTGGAGGAACCGATATGCGCATCGCTTGCCTGATCGCCGGCGACTTCGAGGACAGCGAGTACAGCGACCCGGCCGAGGCCTTCCGCACCGCCGGCCACGAGGTGACCCTGATCGGGACCGAGGCGGACCAGACCCTGGAGGGCAAGCGCCACCAGGCCACGGTCAGCACCGAGCTGGCCATCGCCGACGCCCGGCCCCAGGACTTCGACGCGCTCTTCATCCCGGGCGGCTACTCGCCCGACCAGCTGCGCGCCGACCCGCGCTTCGTCGACTTCTGCCACTGGTTCATGGAGGCGGCCCGCCCGGTCCTGGCCATCTGCCACGGGCCCCAGCTGCTGCTCAGCGCGGGCGACGTCAGGGGCCGCCGCATGACCGCCTGGAAGACGGTCCAGGGGGACCTGCGCCAGGCCGGCGCCGAGGTCAGCGACGAGAGCGTGGTGGTGGACGGCAACCTCGTCACCTCACGCCAGCCCCAGGACATCCCGGACTTCGTCAGCCAGTCGCTGGAGCTGCTGGCGGCGCTCCAGGGCGCGACCCCGGCCGGGGCCTGAGCCTGCGTGCCCGGTCCGGGGCCGCCCCCCGGGCCGGGCTACCCCTCGGGGGAGGCGGGGAGCGCGGCCCCGGGTGGCGGCGGGGGCGCGCAGAGGCGGTCGAGCAGGGGCGCGAAGCGGCCGTAGAAGCCGGGGTTGGCGATCTCGCTGGCCCCCATCCAGCCGTTGTCCAGGGTCCGGCAGCCGGTGTCCTGGTACCAGAGGTCGGCGGGCGCCCGGGTCCGGTACGAGAGCGCGATCAGGGTCGCCTGGTAGAAGCCGGCGGGGCAGGCGACGGCGCCGCTCGGGGGACGCGTGCTGAGCTCGCGGATGACGCCGGCCAGGCGCCGCGCCTGGGCCCGGTCGAGGCGGGCCCAGTGGGCCAGAGTGGGGCTGGAGGAGGGCCTCCGGGCGGCCGCGTAGCGGCAGATCAGGCCCCCCACGGGGGAGGCCGGAACCAGCTCGCGCTCCACCCAGCTCCCCCGGTTGGCGACGTCCTGGGCGTGGCCCAGGGACTGGGGGCATCCGCGGGCGGGCAGCAGGCGGATGGTGGGCGCGCGGGGCGGGATGTGCCAGGGCTTGAGGCTGGTCGCCGTCAGCGGGGCCAGCCCGAGCAGGAGCATGAGCGGCACCCCTCGCCTGTCCATGACCAAGACGACGCCGGCCCCGCCGCCCCGGTTCCCGCCCGGCGGAGCCCGTGCTGGCGGCGCCGCCCCCGACTCAGGAGGGCGAGGCGGCGCAGAGGTCGATGCGCTTGGCGCTCATCACCTCGTTCGCCGCCTGGACCAGCCGGGAGAGCTTGACCTGGCCGGCGGAGACGGCGGTCTCCATGGCCGCCTGGGTCGCCGCGAGCACGGCTCCGGGATCTCCCGAGGAGAACATGACCATGTCCGCTCCCGCCTCGATCGCCTCCACCGTGGCCTGGGGCACGCCGAGGCCGATGTCGGCGATGGCGCCGGCGCTGAGGGAGTCGGTGAGGATCAGGCCCTGGAAGTGGAGCTGGTCCACGAGAAGGCCGGTGATCGCGGCCGAGGAGAGGCTGGCCGGCTCGGTGGTGAGGCCGGGGACGGAGGCGTTGGCCACCATCACCGCCGGCAGGCCGTCCCGCACGGCGGCTTCGAAGGGGAGCAGGCCGGCGCCCTCCAGGGTGGAGTAGGCAGGGGTCGTGGCCGGGCCGTCGTCGGTGTTGCCGCTGGCCCCGCCCAGGCCCGGGAAGTGCTTGACCACCGGGATCACGCCCGCCGCCTCCAGTCCCTCGGCGAAGGCCAGCCCGTCGGCGGCCGCCACCTGGGGATCGGTGCTGAATGAGCGCCAGCCGTCGGGATCGCTGGCGTTGGGCCCGTCGCCGCCGTCCACGTCCAGCACCGGGGCCAGGTCCATGGTCACCCCCTGGGCCAGCATCGCCCGCCCCACCGACTCGGCCAGGGCCCGGATCTGGGTCGCGCTCATGGTCTCCGCCATCTGCCGGGCCCAGGGCATGGAGCCGACCAGGTTGGCCATCCGCTGCACCCCGCCTCCCTCCTCGTCGGTCATGACGAGGGGCCGGATCCCGCCCGCCGCGCCCGCCTCCAGCGCGGCCAGCTGCTGGCCCAGGTCGGAGGGGGCCGAGCTGCCGAAGAGCAGGATCCCGCCCGCGCCCGCCTGGACCTCGGCAGCGACGGCGCCGACGTCGGTCTCCTGGGCCGGGACCGCGACCAGCTGCGCCGTCAGGCGCGCCACCGTCCAGCTGGCCAGGACCGAGCTGTCGCTGCAGGCGGGCGCGGTCGGGGAGACGCTGACCCTGGGCGTGGGGCTGGGGCGGGGCGGCGGCGTGACCCCGCCGCAGGCGGCCAGGAGCAGCGCCGAGGCGACCCCCAGGGTGGCCGCCAGTGGCCCCCTCGCGGACCATCTGGAACCGGTCACGGCCGGAGCATAGCCCCGCCACGGGCCGGCGGCGGTGACTAGGATGACCCTATAGGCCCCTTCGGGGCCGCCGCCCGCTCCGGCCGCGGGGAGCTGCCGCTGGCGGGCGCGCCGAGGTCGAGGGGAGGCGTGCGCATGACCGCGATCGCGACCGAGAGGGGAGGCGAGCAGCCGGGGCTGAGGCGGGGCGCGATCGGCCTCCGCGAGGTCCTCTTCCAGAGCGTCACCGACATGGCCCCGGGGGCGGCCATCGCCGCCTCCATCCCGGCCGGGGTGGCCTTCGCCGGCGGCGCCCTGCCCCTGGCCGTGATCGTGGCCCTGGTGGCCTGCCTGCTCTGCGCCTCCTGCGTCGGCGAGATGGCCCGCGAGCTGCCCTCGGCCGGCTCCATGGGCACCTACACCGCCCGCGGCCTGCACCCCGCCGTCGGCTTCCTCGTCAACTGGGGCTACGTCGCCGTCGGCGCCCTCATCCCGCCCCTGGTCCTGCTCCAGCTGGGCTACACCGTGGCCACCACCGTCAACGCCTACGACAGCGGCTTCTCCACCAACCTCTGGTGGCTCTTCACCATCGCCGGCGCCCTCATCGTGCTCGCCGCCGGCTACTTCGGCATCCGCACCTCGGCCCGGCTGGGGACCATCCTCGGCGCCTTCGAGATCCTGGTCTTCGTCATCCTGGCCATCTTCTTCGTGGTCAAGGCGGGCGGGGCCAACAGCCTCAGCGTCTTCACCACCCAGTACACCCCGGCCGGCTACAAGGGGCTGACCGGCGTCATCGCCGGCTCCGTCTACACCGTGCTCGCCTTCGGTGGCTTCGAGGGCGCCGCGCCCCTGGCCGAGGAGGCCCGGGACCCGCGCCGGACCATCCGCCGGGCCGTCCTGGGCGCCACCCTGGGGATCGGGATCATCTACGTCTTCACCACCTACGCCGCCGACGTCGCCTTCGGCCCGGCGAGCTTCACCCACTTCAGCAGCGCCGGCGCCGCCTCCTGGGAGGGCATCGCCCGCTCCTCCTACGGCGTCTTCTGGTTCTTCGTCTTCCTGGCGATCGTGAACTCGACCATCGCCAACTCGAACGCCGGGGTCAACGTCTCCACCAGGACCGCCTTCGCCATGGGGCGGATCCGGGCCTTCCCCAGCCTCTTCGCCACCCTCCACCCGCGCTACCGCTCCCCCCACCTGGGCCTGGTGGTGGCCACCATCGTCACCATCGCGGTGGCGCTGGGCCTGGGCCTGCACTTCGACCCCTACGTCGCCTTCGCCATGGTGGGGACCGGCATCGTGATCATCCTGGCGGCCATCTACATCCTGGTCGACGCCGCCTGCATCGGCTACTTCCTCAGGGTCCGGGAGCGCTTCAACCCCTGGCTCCACCTGCTGGTCCCGGTGCTGGGGATAATCGCCTTCATCCCGGCCTGGTTCAGCGCCGCCGGCATCCCCGTCTTCTCCTTCATCTCGGCGCTGCCGCCGCCCTACTCCTACATGGGGCCGGCGGTGGGGATATGGATCCTGCTGGGGGCCGCCTACATGGTCTACCTCTACCGCACCAGCCCGGACCGGGTCACGGCCGTGGGCCTGGTCCACCTGGACGAGGAGCCCTCGGCGTGAGCGACCCCGAGGTGCTCCGGATCACGCCCGACCCGAGCCGCTACGCCTGGACCTTCGGGGGCGTGGCGCCCCTGCAGCGGGTCCGGCCCGGGACCATCCTCGAGCTCTTCACCGAGGACTGCTTCGCGGGCCGGGTGAAGAGCGAGCGCGACCTCGTCTCCGAGGTCTGCCAGTTCCCCTTCCTCAACCCCCAGACGGGGCCCTTCTACCTGGAGGGCGCCGAGCCCGGCGACACCGTGGCGCTGCACTTCGTCTCCATCGAGCCGGCCCGGGACTGGGCCGCCTCGACCACGGTCCCGCTCTTCGGCGCCCTCACCGCCACCCACCTGACCGCCCTCCTGCACGAGCCGCTGCCGGAATTGATCTGGATCTGGGAGCTCGACCGGCAGCGCCGCCTCTGCCGCTTCCACGCCCACCAGGGGGACTTCACCGCGGAGCTGCCCATGGAGCCCATGCACGGGACCGTCGGCGTGGCCCCGGCGAACCTCGAGGTGCGCTCGGCGCTGGTGCCGGACGCCTTCGGGGGCAACATGGACACGCCGGAGATGCGGGCCGGGGTCACCTGCTACCTCGGGGTCAACGTCGAGGGCGCCCTCTTCTCGCTCGGCGACGGCCACGCCCGCCAGGGCGAGGGCGAGACCTGCGGCGTGGCCGTGGAGTGCGCCATGAACACGGTGGTGGCGGTGGAGCTGATCAAGGGCAGGAGCTGCCCCTGGCCCCGCCTCGAGACCGACGACTACCTCATCTCGACGGGCTCGGTGCGCCCCCTGGAGGACGCCTTCCGCATCGCCCAGGCGGACCTCGTCAGCTGGCTGGGGCAGGACTACGGGTTGGAGACGATGGACGCCTACCAGCTGGTGAGCCAGGGGGTGCTGTCCCCCCTGGCCAACGTCTGCGACACCAACTACACCTCGGTGGCCAAGTTCGCCAAGCGCTACCTGCCCGCCGGCGAGCCGATGCAAGGTGCCCACCGGCGGCTGCGCCAGCTGGCGGCGGGGTACCGAGGCTAGGCGGAAGCCCCTCCCGGCCCGCGCCCAGCTGCGACCATCTCCGGGTGACCACCGGGGACGGGCTGCAAGCGCTCCTGGACCGCTCCTGGGCGGCGGCCGGGGCCGCCGCCAGGGGCTCCTGGCCCGAGGCCCAGCGGATGTCCGCCGCCGAGGCCCTGGCCTTCCTCTCCGGCCAGCGCTACTGCGCCATCGCCACCGTCTCCCCGGGCGGCGATCCCCAGCTCGTGCCCGGCTCCTTCGTCTGCGCCGAGGACGGCACCTTCTGGCTCCCGGCCGTGGCCGGCACGGCCCGGGCCCGGTCCCTGCGCCGTCACCCGCGGCTGGCGCTGCTGGTGGGCCAGGGGGTCGACGCGGGGCACCGCCTGGTGCTGGCCCAGGGCGCGGCCGAGGTGGTGGCCCCGGCTGACCTGCCGGCCCGGGTGGCGGAGCTGGCCCGGGCCAAGCTGGGCGGGCTCGGCTGGGCATCGCAGTGGCTGCTGATGCGCCCGGACCGGATGCTCACCTACGCCGGCCGGCCCGGCTGAGGCGGGGATCAGTCCCTCCGCTCGCGACGGAGCCAGCAGCTCGCACGACGATGCAACGCTCCGAGTTACTTGAGGGCGCGGCGAGATGCGGGGTCTCAGTCGGGGACGCGGAAGCGGCCCAGCCGTCCTGACCGGCGCAGCCTCAGGGCCTCGACGAGGAAGGCGGCGGCGGAGCTGAGCGCTTCCTCGGCGTCGTCGGCGCCGGGGAGCGGCCGGGAGAGGTGGGAGACCTCGCCCTGCCGGCGCCGCAGCCCGGCCGGGGAGCGCAGCGCCTCCGGCCCTCCTTCGCCGCCGAACTGCGCCTCGGCGGCCTCCAGCAGCGCCGGCTCGCCGCCCTCCTGGGTCGGACTCAGTCCCTGGAGCGCCAGCAGCGCGGCACACGCCTTGAGCGTCGCCTCGGAGGCCAGCTGGCGGGCCGACGCGGGGTCCTCGGCACGCAGCACCTGGGCCGAGTGCAGGTGCCGACCAGCCGCCTCCAGGAGCTCGTCGCTGAGCCCTGGCGCGGGCTCGCCCGCCTCCAGTGCGCCCCGCAGGAGGAGTGCCTCCACCACCGCCCGCCCCGGTGCCCAGGTCCAGGGGACGGGCTCCTCCAGCAGCGAGAGATGGGGCCCCTCGCGGACGCGGCGCACGAGCCCCTCCCGGACCTCGCCCCACTCCTCCTCGGTGCGGACCTCGACCCGGACCGGATAGCCCAACTGGCTGCCCGCCCGCGCCGTCGCCGCGGCGAGCCGGGAGCGATCCGGCCGGCCCACCACCAGGAGCTCAAGCTCCTCGGCGTCCGCTGCCTCCTGGCCTCGGTAGGCGGCCACCCAGGCCCCGTGGAGGTAGAGCCGCCGCACCCTGGCCACGGGGCCCAGCTCCCGGGCCAGCACCGCCGGCGGCCCATACGTCGCCAGCACCAGCTCGCGGAGGGGGTTGTAGAGCGGGTTGGACGGGTCGGCACGGACCAGCCTCGTGTTGCCCAGGCGCCGACTGGCAACCATGCGGGCGCGCTCTGCCCGCCCCAGCTCCCGGAGGGCGGTGGGGAGCGAGGTGCCAGCGCGCTGGGCCAGGGCGGTGACGGACAGCTCCACACCAGGCCTGGCCAAGAGCAGGGCCAGCAGCCTGCCCTGCGTCTCGGAGCGCAGCAGCGGTGCCAGTACCGGAACTGGAACTTTCGTGATACGTATTCTAACTACCGTTTTACGAAAATTGTGAAGCGCTGAGATATCAGGGGCCCAGAGACGGCGGCCGGGGCTTAGCCAGGGACGGGCCAGGAGGCCTTTGGGCGGGGTGGCGAACTACCCGGGGTCCCGGACCCTGTCGCCAGACCGGGCTCCGGCCGAGCCCGGCGGCGTTCCCGGACACGTGGCCCGCCTGGGTCCGCCGGAGAGCCTTGAGGAGGACGGCCGCCAGCGTCGCGGCCTGCCCAAACCTCTCTAGTGCGACTCGGAGCGGAGCCGTCGGTGGGGGGTCTCTGGTGTCACCTCGGGCCGGCGTCCGTCGTGCGCCGACATCGGCGCTGCTCCCGCGGCGCCCGGCGGGGAGCCGGTGTCGGGGTCGTCCCGCGAAGGAATCTGCGGGTCACTCCCACCGGAAGAGGCGGACCGAGGCGTACGCGAAGACCACCGTGTACCCGGCGAGTGCGATCAGAGTGGTCACCGGCGGGACGTGGTTGAAGACGGAGTAGAGCAGTGCCCTCGCCGCGGCCCCGCTCGGGGAGTACCACATCACTTCCCGGAGCGGTCCGACCACCTGGACCGGCTGGACCCAGAGCCCGGAGAGGAAGAGGAGGAGGAAGAAGACCACCCCGGCGACGGCGCTCGCCAGCGCCTGCGTCGGGATCAGCGCCACCAGGAGCAGTCCCAGGGAGAAGATCTCAGCGACGGCCAAGGCCGCGGAGACGACGAAGATCGGGACGTCCAGGTGGAGGGGCGCTCCGAAGATGGTGCTGCCGCCCACCAGCAGGACGACCACGGCGATCACCGCCAGCCCCAGGTCGATCACCATCTGCACCCCGAGCAGCCGCCAGGGCGAGACCGGCGTCGTGGAGACGCGCCGCAGCCACCCGATCTCGCGGTCCCGGACCAGCGTGTTGGGAAGCGAGATGGAGATGGCGATCAGGGCGATGACCATGAGGGTCGGGATGTACAGGTCGATCACCGAGAGACCGCTGTGGGCGACATTCCCACTGACCTTGCCGCTGATGAAGCCGAACACCCAGAGGAGCACGAGCGGGAGCCCCAGGCCCAGCAGGACCGCGTAGGGCTCCCGCAGGGTCAGCCTGGCCTGCACCCGGAGCAGGGTGGCGAATGCTCCCCTGTGGCGGTGCCCGCGGGAATGCGTCGCCTGCCGTCTCAATGCGGCACCCTCCCGATCCCCGGTGGGGGCTCCGTCCGGGTCAGCTTGATGAAGGCGTCGTCGAGACTCCCCCGCCGCGCCTCCAGCTCGGAGAGCTGCACGCCCGCGGCGCTGAGGGTGGCGATCAGGGTCCCCGCCAGGTCACCGGAGCCGGTGACCGTGACGTAGCGGTCCTTGTGGCTGACGGTCTCGACCCCGGGAACGGCCAGCAGGGTGGCGTCGCTGACCGTCGGTGTGGGCGCGAAGGTCACCCGGCTGACGCTGGCCGCCAGCGCGATCGACTCCGGGGTGTCGAGCGCGACTAGGCGGCCCTGGTTGATCAGGGCCAGTCGGTCGCAGAGGACCTCGGCCTCGTCCATGTAGTGGGTGACCAGGACCACCGTCACCCCCTGGCCCTTGATGCTCTCGATGACCGCCCAGGTCTCCCGGCGGGCCTCGGGGTCCAGCCCCGTGGTCAGCTCGTCGAGGATGGCGATCCTGGGGTTGCCCACCAGGGCCAGCGCGATCGACAGGCGCTGCTTCTGGCCCCCCGAGAGGGCCTTGAACGGGGTCCTGGTGAGGTCACCGATGGCCAGGGAGTCCAGCAGCTCACGGGGATCGAGCGGGCTCTCGTAGAAGGAGGCGAAGAGCTCGAGCGCCTCGCCCACCCTGAGCCGGGGTGGCAGCGCGCTCTCCTGGAGCTGGACGCCGAGGAACTCCCTGACGCGGGCTCTTTCACGTTGGGGGGAGAGGCCGCTGACCAGGACCCGGCCGGCGTCGGGCACGCGGAGCCCGGAGATGCACTCGACCGTGGTGGTCTTGCCCGCTCCGTTGGGGCCGATGACTCCGAAAATCTCGCCCCGGCGGATGGAGAAGGAGACGTCGTCGACGACGCGGCGACCTCGGTACTGCTTGACCAGGTGGCTCACGCTGATGACGGCGTCGTCGTGCGCCTGGGCCGGGTGGGTGACCTGCGCGGCCGTCATCGCGCTAGATGGCGTTCCCAGAGAGAGGGGTGACGAAGGCTAGAGGAGCGAGGCCAAGGGGGGACGGCACTACGGAGGCCCCTCGGCGCTGGTGCTCGGTCGGAGGCAACTCCGAACGTGCCGAGCGGCCGAGCCCTCCAGCGAACTCCCACCAGGCACCCCGGCCACTCGGGGAAGTCTAGGGGCGTCCAGGGCAGATCGACTCGGTGGGCCGAGGGCCAGCGACCCTCGAGCTGACCCACCACCCCAGCGGGGGGCGCCTTGACGGGGCTCCGAGGCGCGGTCCAGAATCTGCCCTCGATGGTCAGCGAGCGCGGACGTGGCTGGTGGGCTTGGCCTGACGGGGCTGATGTGCTCTCGCGCGCCTGACCTGCGCTAGCTGACCGATAGCACAAAGCCCCGGAGATCCCGGGGCTTTTCTTTTGCCCTTGATGAGGAGTAGCGCGATGCTGACGTCGATCCGGACCTCGCCCGGCCCCGCAGTGGCCCGCCGCCAGGCGGCCGAGTTCCCCCTGGTGGCCGTCTGGGCCGAGATGGAAGCGCCGGAGCTGGACCCGGTGACGGTCCTCCAGCGCTTGGCCGGTGACGGTCCCGCCGTGCTCCTGGAGGAGCTGGAGCTCTCCGGGCGCTCGGCCGGCTTCACCATCCTGGGCGGTGACCCGGCGGCGATCGTCCGCGCCGACGCCGGCGGGCTGCGGGTGGAGGAGCAGCGGCGCCCCCTGCCCCTCGACGCGGCCGCGCTGGAGGCGCTCGGGCCGGACGTGGTCGGGGCCCTCAACCTGCTCGCCGTCCAGCTCCGAGCTCCCCAGGTCCCTGACCTCCCGACCATGACCGGGGGCCTGGCCGGCGTGCTCAGCTACGAGGCGGCGGCGCTGCTCGACGGCCTCCCCTTCCCCGGTGGTCGGGGACGTCCCCCGGTGCCTCCGGTGACGCTCATGGTGCTGGACCGCGTGGCCGTCCTCGACCACCGCTCCGGGCGGCTGGTGCTGGTGGTCCACGTTCCCGCCGGGACCGACTACGCGGAGGCGGAGGCGGCCCTGGAGGAGATGGCCGCGGCGGTCCGCGCCGGCGCCGAGGAGGAGCCGGGGCCGCCGGAGACGCTGCCCCCCACCATCGCCGTGGCGCCCAACATCCCGGCCGACCTCTTCCAGCGCGCCGTGCTCCGGGTCAAGGAGGACATCGCCGCCGGGGAGATCTACCAGGCGGTGCTCTCGCGCCGCCTGGCCGCTCCCGCCCGGGAGTCGGGGCTCCAGGTGTACCGACGCCTGCGCCACCTGAACCCCTCGCCCGCCATGTTCTACCTGCGCCTCCCCGGCGCCGAGCTGGCCGGCTCCTCGCCCGAGCCGCTGGTCAAGGTGCAGGGCCGCCGGGTCACCTCCCGGCCCATCGCCGGCACCCGGCCCCGGGGCGCCGGCGAGGCGGAGGACCGCCGCCTGGAGGCGGATCTGCTCTCGGACCCCAAGGAGCGCGCCGAGCACTCCATGCTGGTCGACCTGGCCCGCAACGACCTGGGCCGGGTCTGCACGCCGGGGACGGTCGCCCCCACCAGCCTCATGCGGGTGCAGCGCTTCCCCCGGGTCATCCACCTCGTCAGCGAGGTGGCCGGGGAGCTGGCGGCGGGCCGGACCGCGGTCGACGCCCTGGCCGCGACCTTCCCCGCCGGGACCGTCACCGGGGCCCCCAAGCGCCGGGCCATGGAGATCATCGCCCGCGAGGAGCCGACCGCCCGGGGCGCCTACGCCGGCGCCTCCGGCTACCTCACCTTCTACGGCGACCTGGAGTTCTGCATCACCATCCGGACCGCGGTCGTGAGCGGGGGCCAGGTGCAGGTCCAGGCCGGGGCCGGGATCGTCACCGACTCCGACCCCGGGCAGGAGCTGGCCGAGACCGAGGCCAAGGCCTCCGCCATCCTGGCCGCCATCGGGGGGGGCGGGGCGTGATCCTGGTCGTGGACCACCGCGACTCCTTCGTCTACAACCTGGTCCAGGTGGTGGCAGCCCAGGGCCTGGAGGTGACGGTGGTGCCCTCGGACTCGGCCGTGGCGGAGCTGCTGGCGCTCCGCCCCGAGGCGGTCATCCTCTCCCCGGGCCCGGGACGGCCGGAGGCGGCCGGCTGCTTCGTCGAGCTGATCCGTCGGCTGCCCCCGGAGACGCCGCTGCTGGGCGTCTGCCTGGGCCACCAGGCCCTGGGCTGCGCCTACGGGGCCCGGGTGGTGCGCGCGCCGCGGCCCGTCCACGGCAAGACCAGCCCCATCACCCACCGGGGCGCGGAGCCCTTCGCCGGCCTGGGCTCGCCCTTCCCGGCCGGGCGCTACCACTCCCTGGTGGTGGACCGCGAAGGCCTGCCAACGGAGCTGGAGGTCACGGCGGAGACCGAGGGCGGGCTGGTGATGGGCCTGCGCCACCGCCGCCTGCCCCAGTTCGGGGTCCAGTTCCACCCCGAGTCCATCCTCACGCCCGAGGGACCGGCCCTGATGCGGCGCTTCCTGGAGCTGGTGGACCCGGGCAGCGCCGGGCCGGACCGGGCCCGGCGGCCGGGTGCGG
>JASHRA010000260.1 GCA_030038765.1 Candidatus Dormiibacterota bacterium
GCGGGGGCGACAGCGAGGTCCGCCGACCCGCCGATGACGGACTGCTAGGCTAGCCCGGGGCCGCGCTTAGACTGTGGGCCTTGGGAATGGATGTTCGCTCAGGGCCGGCGCGAGCCCGCCGTGGTGGGCTTCGGAGGTAGGCAGTGTCTGGTCACTCCAAGTGGGCCGGGATCAAGCACAAGAAGGCGGTCGTCGACGCCCGCAAGGGGCAGACGTTCACCAAGGTGGCCAACGAGATCACGGTGGCCGCCCGCGAGGGCGGGAGCGACGCCAACAGCAACTTCCGGCTGCGCCTGGCGGTGCAGAAGGCCCGCGAGGTGAACATGCCCGCCGACAACATCGAGCGGGCGATCAAGCGGGGCACCGGGGAGCTCCAGGGTGAGGCCATCGAGGAGATCCGCTACGAGGGCTTCGGCCCCGGCGGCGTCGCCATCCTGGTCGACGTCCTGACCGACAACCGAAACCGCACCGTGGCCGCCATCCGCAACGTCTTCAGCCGCTCCGGGGGCAGTCTGGGAGAGTCCAACTCGGTCGGATGGATGTTCAACCGCACCGGGCTGATCCGCGTCGACCCCGGCTCCGCCGACGCCGAGGAGCTGGCCCTGAAGGCCATCGAGCTGGGCGCGGATGACGTCCAGGTGGAGGCCGAGGGGGTGGAGGTCTACGTCGCCCCGGAGCGCCTGGAGGCACTGCGCCAGGCGCTGGTCGAGGCCCAGGTCTCGGTGGAGACGGCCGAGGTCACCATGCTGCCCACCACCACCGTCGAGGTCGAGGCCAAGCAGGCGCCCTCGGTGGTCCGGCTGCTGGAGGCCCTGGAGGACCATGACGACGTCCGCGAGGTGCACTGCAACGCCGTCCTGCCCGACGACGTCCTGGCCCAGGTCTAGGCCAGCCCGGGTGGCCGGCCCGGCCGGCGGGGGGTGCCTTGCTCGTCCTCGGGATTGACCCCGGGCTGGCCCTCACCGGCTGGGCCCTGGTGGAGGGGCATCAGGGGGGCCTCAAGCTGCGCGCGGCCGGCTGCTGGGAGACGCCTGCCGGGGAGCCCGAGGGCGAGCGCCTGCTGCGCCTCTGGGAGAGCTTCTCCGAGCTGGTTCGCCGCGACCGCCCGGACGCCGTCTCGGTCGAGCGGCTCTACTTCAGCCGCAACGTCTCCACCGCGATGGCGGTGAGCCAGGCGCGCGGGGTGCTGGTGTGCGCCGCCACCCTGGCCCGGCTCGCCCTCCACGAGTACACCCCGAACCAGGTGAAGCAGGCGGTGACGGGCAACGGCGCCGCCCCCAAGCCGCAGGTGGCGCGCCTGGTGCGGATGATCCTGGGCGCCAGCCTCAAGGGCGTGCCCGACGACGTCACCGACGCCTGCGCCGTGGGCATCTGCCACCAGCAGGCGGCGGGGCTGCGGCGCTCCCTCAGCGCCGGAGGGGTGCGGTGATCGCCTCGCTGCGCGGCCGAGTGACCCGGGCGGAGGAGGACTTCGTGGTGCTGGAGGTCCTGGGGGTGGGCTACCAGGTCTTCGTCCACGCTCGCACCCAGGCCCAGCTGCTCCCCGGGCCGGCTGAGGTCGAGCTCCAGGTGCACACGGTGGTCCGCGAGGACTCGATCGCCCTCTACGGCTTCCTCGGCGTGGAGGAGCTGGGCTGCTTCCGCCAGCTGCTGACGGTGGAGCGGATCGGGCCCAAGGCGGCCCTGGCCATCCTGGCCCGGGCCGAGTGGCCGGCCCTGGTGGACGCCATCGCCCGCGGGGACCACAGCCTGCTGGCCTCGGTGCCCGGGATCGGGCCCAAGACGGCCCAGCGCATCGTGCTGGAGCTGAAGGGGCGGGTCGAGGGCCTGGGCACGCCGACGGCGGCCCCGGTCCCGGGCGGGGCCGTGGAGGAGCGCGCCGTGGCCGCGCTGGTCGGGCTCGGCTTCCTCGCCGCCGACGCCAAGCGCGCCGTGGCCGAGGCCGGCGGCGACGCCGGAGCCGGCGCCGGGGGGACTATCGAGGAGCTGGTGCGCGCCGCCCTTCGCGGCCTGGACCGGAGCCGGACGGGGGTGCTGGAGTGATCGAGGAGGAGCGCATCGTGGCCGCCTCAGCCGGCGCCGACGAGCCCGAGCTCGATCGCCAGCTGCGACCCCGCCGCCTCAGCGAGTTCGTCGGCCAGGAGCAGGTCCGGGAGCAGCTGGGCATCCTCATCGAGGCCGCCCGGGCCCGCAGCGAGCCCCTGGAGCACATCCTGCTGTCGGGGCCGCCGGGGCTGGGCAAGACCACCCTGGCCAGCATCGTGGCCGCCGAGACCGGGGTCCGGCTCCGGGTCACCAGCGGGCCGGCGATCGAGTTCCAGGGGGCGCTGGCCAGCCTCCTCACCAGCCTGGAGGAGGGCGGCGTGCTCTTCATCGACGAGATGCACCGCCTGCAGCGCGCGGTCGAGGAGAGCCTCTACCCGGCGATGGAGGAGTTCTCCTTCGACTTCGTCTCCGGCAAGGGAGTCGGGGCCCAGGCGATCCGCCTGGCGCTGCCCCGCTTCACCGTGGTCGGCGCCACCACCATGGTGGGCATGATCTCGGCCCCATTGCGGGACCGCTTCGGGGCCAGCTTCCGGCTCGACTTCTACAGCCCGGCGGAGCTGAAGCAGATCATCGTCCGCTCCGCCTCGCTGCTCCAGGTGGCGCTCGACGAGGAGGCGGCCGAGCTCCTGGCGGGCCGCTCCCGGGGCACTCCCCGGGTCGCCAACCGGCTCCTGCGCCGGGTCCGGGACTACGCCCAGGTCAAGGGCGACGGGGCCGTCAGCCGGCCCATGGCCGAGGAGGGGCTGCGCCTGCTCCAGGTCGACGGCCAGGGGCTCGACGCCTCCGACCGGCGGCTGCTGGGACTCATCTGCGAGCAGTTCTCGGGGGGGCCGGTCGGCCTGGGGACGCTAGCTGCCGCACTCTCCGAGGAGGCCCGCACCATCGAGGAGGTGCTGGAGCCATACCTCCTCCAGCTCGGCTTCCTGGCCCGCACCCCGCGGGGCCGGGTGGCCACGCCAGGCGCCTACCGCCATCTCGGCCTTGAGCCTCCCCCGTCCCTGGCCGGGGCCCAGGCGCAGGGCCCGCCGGAGCTCTTCGGCGCTGACCGCTGAGGCCGGCGGCCTGGGGCTCCAGGACTTCGACTACGAGCTCCCCCAAGAGGCCATCGCCCAGGCGCCGCCGGAGCCGCGGGGAAGCAGCCGGATGCTGGTCCTGGAGCCCGGCGGCGGCCTCTCGGACGGCGCCGTCGGCCTCCTTCCCGAGTTGCTCCGGGCCGGGGACTGCCTGGTGCTCAACGACACCCGGGTGCGGGCGGCCCGCCTCCGGGGCCGGGTGCAGGGGGCGGCGGGGGAGGCGCTGCTGC
>JASHRA010000261.1 GCA_030038765.1 Candidatus Dormiibacterota bacterium
GTCCTCGGCGCTGGCGCCGTGCTGGCGGAGCAGCTCCAGGGGCAGGTAGCGGCGGCCCCGGAGGCGGTCGGAGCAGACGTCCTGCCACATGTTGGCCAGCTGCAGGCCGGTGCAGATGGAGTCCGAGTAGCGCCGCCGCTCCGGGTCCGAGATCCCCTCCAGGGCCAGCACCAGCTGCCCCACGGGGGTGGCGGAGAGGGTGCAGTAGTGGTCCAGCTCGGCCCAGGTGGCATAGGCCCGGACCCGCTGGTCCTGGAGGTTGGCCTCGATCAGGCGGCGGAAGGGGTCGGGGTCGAGCCGGTGACGCCGGATCACCGGCTGGAGGCGGCGGAAGACGGGGTGGCGGGGGCTGCCGTCGTAGCAGGCCTCCAGCTCCCGGGAGGCGATGGCGAGCAGCTGCTCGGGGTCGCCCAGGCCCTCGTCGCCGAGGTCGTCGACCAGGCGGCAGAAGCCGTAGATGGCCGCCCTCGCCTCGCGCCGTCGGGGCCGGAGCACCCAGGCGGCGATGGGGAAGTTCTCCCGTCCGCGGGCCTCCTGCTGGCGCCCCAGCGAGTACTCGGGGAGCTCCCCGGCGGGGCCGGGCCGGGCCTCGGTCGGGGCCACGGTCACGGCCTGAGGGCCGTTCCCGGGCGCGCCGCCCGGGCCAGCGCCATGACCGGGAAGACGGTGGCGTAGAGGCGGTAGCGGAGGTAGAAGGCGCGCGGGAAGCCGGTCCCGGTGAAGAGCTGGTCGCTCCAGCCGCCGCCCTCCTCCTGGTGCTCCAGGAGCCAGCCGCTGGCGGCCGCCGCCGCCTCCGCCAGCGGGTCCCCGCCCCCCTCCGCCGGGGCCCCCTCGGCCGTCGCCAGCAGGGCCAGCAGGGCCCAGGCCGTCTGCGACGGCGTCGGCTCGCCGCGGCCCACGTGGGCGCGGTCGTGGTAGGAGAGCACGGACTCGCCGAAGCCGCCGCTGGCGTGCTGGTAGAGCCGCACCCACTCCCCGAGGCGGCGCAGCCGGGGCCGGTCCTCGGCCGCGCCCGCGGTGGCCAGGGCGGTGGCCACGGCGGCGCCGCCGTAGACGTAGTTGACGCCCCAGCGGCCGTAGTAGGCGCCGCTGCCCTCCTCCGAGCGGCGCAGCCAGCCGAGGCCGCGCTGGCGGGCGGCCTCCAGGTCCGCGCCCCCCATCCGGGTGAAGGCCTCGACGACGTGGGCGGTGACGTCGGGGCTGGCCCGGTCCAGCATCTCGCCGAAGTCGGAGATGGGCAGGTGCTCGACCCAGGCGCGGTCGTTGTCGGCGTCGAAGGCGCCGTAGCCGCCGTCCCTCCCCTGCATGGCCAGCAGCCAGGCCAGGGCCCGGCGGATCGCCTCCCCCAGCTCCGAGCGCTCCTCCCGGCCGTGCCCGGCCCGCTTCAGGGCCGAGAGCACGACGGCGGTGTCGTCGGTGTCCGGGTACTGGTCGTTGTAGAGCTCGAAGGGCCAGCCCCCGGGGGCCGCGCCGGGGCGGCGCAGGGCCCAGTCCCCCCGGCCCTGGACCTCCCGGCCCAGGAGCCAGTCGACCGCCCGCCGGAGGGCCTCGTGCTGGGCCGGCAGGCCGGCGTCGAGCAGGGCCCAGAGGGCCAGGGCCGTGTCCCAGACGGGGGAGATGCAGGCCTGGAGCCTGAAGCCGCGCCCGTCCTCGACGCCGAATGTCTCCAGGGCAGTCAGGCCCCGCTGCATCACCGGATGATCCAAGGGGTAGCCGCGGGCGCGCAGCGCCATCAGCCCGTAGACCCAGGGGGGCTGGATCCCGGCCCAGGAGCCGTCCCGCTCCTGGTGCTCCAGGATCCAGCGCTCGGCCCGCTCCAGGGAGCGTCGGCGCAGGCCCATCTCGGGGAGCCGGCTGTAGCCGCGCAGGACCCGCTCCAGGGCGCGCCAGGGGGCGCTGCCGTAGTCGGGGCGGCGGGGCCCCAGGGGCAGCTCGTCCGGGGTCGGGGAGGGGAGGGCGAAGACGGTCCGCCGGCTGCGCAGGATGGTGAGGGGGACGGTGGTGGCCCGGGCCCAGGAGGCGAGGTCGTAGATGCTGCCCCGGCGCCGTGCCGGCAGCAGCAGCCACTCGGGCGGGATGGCGGGGATCTCCTCCCAGGGCCAGAGCCCGGCCAGGGCCAGCCAGATGCGCGTGAAGAGCCTGGTCGCGCGCATCCCGCCACCGGCGGCCACGAAGTCGCGGGCCCGCGCCACCTGGGGCTCGTCCGGAGCCAGACCCGCGGCCCGCCAGGCCACCCAGACCTCGGCCGTGACGCTGAGGTCGCCGTCCAGTCCGGGGGCGATGCTGAAGCTGCCGTCCGGGGCCTGCTGGGAGCGCAGGTAGCGGACCACCGAGGCCTCCCGGGCGGGGTCCCGCAGGCCCAGGTAGCGGCGCAGGAGCAGGTACTCGGCGGTGATCGAGGGGTTGCTCTCCAGCTCCCCCATCCAGGACCCGTCCCCGCGCTGGAGCTGGAGCAGCCGCTCCACCCCCCTCCCCAGCGGTCCCCGCAGGCGCTCCGTCAGGGGGCCCTCCGACTCCTCACCCAGGGCCGTCTCCGGCCCCAGCTCGAGGCTCAATACCAGCGCTCTCCCAGCCAGCGGCAGAGCAGCTCCAGCTCGCTGGCCCCGGTCTCGGCGAGGGGGAGGCGGGCCGCCGCCGCCAGGGCCCGCTCGGTCCAGGTCGTGGTCAGCCCCTGGCAGCGCTCCGCGACGCCGCCCTGGCGGAGCCGGCGCACCGCCTCCGGGAGATCTCGGCGCTGCAGTCCGGGCGCCTCCAGCCAGCCCCGGGCCAGCGCCCCCAGCTCGCCGTTGCCGGTGAGGGCCAGGACCATGGGCAGCCCCTGCTTGCCCCGGAGCAGGTCGTTGCCCACCGGTTTGCCGGTCTCGCCCGCGTCGCCGAAGACCCCGAGCACGTCGTCGCGGAGCTGGAAGGCGACGCCCAGGGTGCGGCCGAACTCGTCGCAGGCCGCCACCGTGGCCTCGGGGGCGTCGGCCCCGATGCCGCCCAGGGCGGCCGCGGCGCCCATCAGGGCGCCCGTCTTGCGGCCCACCATCTCCAGGTAGGCGGGCAGGCTGGCGGGGGGCGCCCCGGTGCTGGCGATGTCCGCCTGCTGCCCCCCCACCATCTCCAGCGTGGCGCGGCTCAGGCGCAGGCTGGCCCGGGCGCTGACGCGGGGCGCCAGCTCGGCCCCGGCCAGGACCCGGAAGGCGGCCGCCAGGAGGGCGTCGCCGGTGTTGAGCGCGGTCGGCACCCCGTCCCTGACCCAGAGCGTGGGCTGGCCCCGGCGGGCCCGGTCCCGGTCGACGATGTCGTCGTGGAGGAGCGAGAAGTCGTGGATCAGCTGGACCGCCAGCCCGAGCGGCAGGGCCTGCTCCTCGCTCGCCCCCAGGGCCTCGGCCAGGACCAGCGTCAGCGTCGGCCGCAGCGCCTTCCCGGGCCGGGCGCCGGGCAGCAGGCCGAGGTGGTAGCGGGCCGGCTCCGCGACCTCGGCCGGGAGGCTCTCCGCCACCTGCTCCAGCCCCGCCTGGACCGGCTCCTGGTGCCGGGCCAGGATCGCCTGGGCGGCCCGGGCCAGCTCCTCCGAGGCGACCCCCGCGGCCAGCTCGGCGCCCTCAGAGATCACGGCAGACCGCCTCCACCTCGTCCACCACCCAGGCGGGCGTCGAGGTGCCGGAGGTGATGCCGACCCGCTGGCCGGGCCGGAACCAGCCCGGCTCGATCTCGGCGGCGGTCTCGATCTGGAAGGTGGGCAGGCGCCGGGCGCAGGTCTCGGCCAGGGCCTGGGTGTTGGCCGAGCCGCGCCCGCCCACCACCACCACCACGTCGGCCTCGTCCAGCAGGCTCCCCACCGCCTCGCGGTGGCGCTGGTTGACGACGGGGCAGGTGGTGTCCCTCACCTCCAGCTCCTCGCCCCGGCCCCGCAGCCGGCCCACGATCTCCTGGAAGCGGTCCTGGGGGAACGTGCTCTGGCTCACCACCCCGCGCCGGGCGCGCCAGGGGAGGCGCTCCGCCTCCTCCGGGCTGGCCACCACCGAGACCTCCGGCGAGCCCTCCTCGGCGGCCCAGCCGACGACGCCTCGCACCTCCGCGTGCTGGGCGTGGCCGACCACCGTGACCGGCAGCCCCTGGGCCGCCAGGCGGCGGGCGTGGAGCTGGACCCGGCTCACCAGCGGGCAGGTCGTGTCGACCACTGTCAGCCCCCGGCGGCGGGCCTCCTCGAGCAGCTCTGGGGGCGCCCCGTGGGCCGTCACCACCACCTGCGGGCCGCCCGCCGGGGGCAGCTCCTGGGCCCGCCCCAGGCCGCGCGCCTCCAACTCCTCCAGAGCCTTGTCGTTGTGCACCACCTGGCCCAGGGCCAGGGTCGGCAGGCCCCCCTCGATCGCCCTCGAGGTCAGCTCCAGGGCGTCGCGGACGCCGAAGCAGAAGCCCGTGTGACGAGGTCGGACGGTCTCCACGATCAGCCCTCTACCCGCGTGCCGGTCCGTTAACCGACCTAAACCATCCCGCAGCCGAAGCTAGCCGGGTCCGATCTCGATTGCCGTTAGCGCCGCCTGACCAGATATTACGGACTGGTTACCTCGGCGGACCATGCCGGGGAGACCGGGCGGGGCCGTCCGGGCGGTTACCCTCGGGCCGTGCGCGCGCTCCTCTTCGATCCCCTCCAGGCCCGCCTGCCGCTGGCCGGGGCGGCCTCCCGGATCCGCCCCGGCTGGGCGCTGGGGCCGGTCTCCCTGCTCTCGCTGCGCCAGCTGGCGCCGCCCCCGCCGCCGGCCCCGGACTGGGTGCGGCTGCGCGTGCTGCGCTGCGGCATCTGCGGCAGCGACGTCAAGGAGGTGCTGCTCCAGGCCGCCAGCGACAACCCCCTGAGCGGCCTCGTCTCCTTCCCCCACGTGCCCGGCCACGAGATCGTGGCCGAGGTCCTGGAGGTGGGCTCCGGGGGCCGCCTGGCGCCCGGCCAGCTGGTGGCGGTGGATCCCTGGCTGGGCTGCCGGGCGCGGGGCCTGGAGCAGCTCTGCCCGGCCTGCCTCGGGGGCTTCCCGCCCCACTGCTGGCACGCCTCCGAGGGCGGCCCCTGGGGGCCCGGGCGGGGCATGCACCTGGGCAACGTGAGGGACCTCCCGGGCGGCTTCGCGGAGGTCATCCAGGCCCATCCCAGCCAGTGCCACGCGCTGCCCCCGGCCCTGGACCCCGAGCTGGCGGTGCTGGCCGACCCCCTGGCCGTGGGCCTGCACGCGCTGGAGCGCGCCGGGGACGAGCCCGGGGGGCCGGTCCTGGTCCTGGGAGCGGGCACCATCG
>JASHRA010000262.1 GCA_030038765.1 Candidatus Dormiibacterota bacterium
AGCCGGCGGGACGCCTGGGCGGTGCTGGCACTGGCGTTGGTGGGCCTCGTGCTGCTCCGCCTACCCTCCCTAACCGAGCCGCGGTGGTACGCGGACGAGGGCGCCTACGCGGCCACCGCGTACGCGCTGCTGCACGGCAAGACGCTCTTCGTCTCGGTCCTGCCCACCAAGCCGCCGCTGCTCTACTGGCTCTACGAGCTGGCGATCGTCGCCTTCGGCCCCACCGAGTTCGGCCTCCACGTCCTCAACCTGGCGGCGGGCCTGGCGACGGTGGCCGGCCTCTGGGCCCTGCTCCGGGACTACCTGACGCCGAGCAGGCTCGCGGTGTCCATGGCGGTGGCCGTGACCGCCCTCGCCCTGCCCCTGCTCAACGGAGACCTGGCGCTGCCCGAATGCCTGCTGGTGCCCTTCACCACCTGGGGCATGGTCGCCGTCCTCCGGGCGGACTCGGCCGGCCCCCGGGCCGGCCCCCTGCTCCGGATCGCGGCCGGCTGCCTCTTCGGCTGCGCCATGCTGATCCAGCAGACGGCGCTGGCGGACTGCGTCGCCGCCCTGGTGGTGCTTTTGCTGGCGCGCCGCTCCCTGCGCCAGGCGGGGACGGTCGCCCTGGGGGCGGCCGTGACCGTCGCCGCTGCGCTGCTGCCGTTCGCCTTGATGGCGGGGGTGCGCGAGGTCTGGTTCTGCCTGGTCAGCAGCTACGCCGGCTACACCGCCCAGTCGCTGCCGCTGTCGGCGCTCTTCCTCGCGGCCCGGGCGGCCGGGCTGGCAGTCCTGGTCGCCGCCGCTTGGCTGGGCCGGAGGGCCCGGTTGGCCCCCTACCTGGTGGCGGTCTGGCTGCTCGTCACCGGCTACGCGTACGCCCTCCCGGACCGGGGCTATCCCCACTTCCTGCTGGCCATGGTGCCGGCGGCGGTGGGGGTGCTGGGCTTCGTCCCGCTCGGGGCGGCGGCGATCCGGCGCCGGCTGCGCTCCGCCTGGGGCGCCCTTCTGCCGGCGGCAGCGCTGGTCTTCGCTGCCCTCTGGGTTCCCGCCTTCGCCGCCCAGGCCGGCCCCTGGTACACGGTGGCCAAGACCGGCACCTACTTCACCGAGTTCGTGGGGCTGGTGCGGGGCACGGCCAGCGCCGCCTCGGTCGAGCGGGCGTTCAACGGCCAGGCGCGGGGCGACGCGGAGGCGGCCGACTGGCTCCGGGGCCACGCCGCCGCCGGGGCCACGGCCCTGGTCTGGTCCTCGGACGACTGGCTCTATCCCACCGTGCCCCTGGTCCCGGTGCTGGCCGAGCCGACTATGTACATGGAGCGGGCCTGGCTCGGCACGGAGCGCCTGCTGGGAAGCATCGCCACCGACCGCCCCGACGTCGTCTATGTGGACGCCGGCTACGTCAGCAGCTTTGGACCGATCGAATCGGTGCTCCGCTCAGACGGGTACCGGGTGGTGCACTCGACCTCCTACGGAACCATCTGGGAGCGTCCCGGCTGGCCCCGGGCCGAAGGCTCGTGAGGGATCCGCTGGTGGGTCGCCCACGGGTCGGGGCCACGGTCGCGGGGAAGGGTTCCGGCAGGGGATCAGCGAGTCCTGCGGGAGCTGCTGGGCGCGCGCGTCTCGCGCTCCTCGACTCTCGAGTCCGCGTCGGGCGAGGGAGGCTAGCCATGCTCCGATCAACGCGCTGGCGCGATCATCGGGCGGCTCGCGGCGGCGGGTTCCTGGTCTCCGGCGCCGTCGGGCTGGTGCTGAACCAGGCCCTGCTCTGGGCCGCCCTGACGGTGGGCCTCAACTACGTGGTCGGGGTCCTGGTCGCGAGCCAGCTGGCGACCGTCTTCACTTTCACCGCGAACGAGGTCGTCGTCTTCCGCCGCCAGGACCCGGGGCGGCGCGGGGTGCTGAGGCGCTTCTGGACCTTCGACGCCCTGAACCTGGCCTCCCTCACCCTGCGGGTACCGCTGCTGGTCGTCCTGACCAGCGGCCTGCACGTCTACGTGCTGGTCGGCAACATCCTCTCCATCGGGGTCCTCACCGGGATCCGCTTCCTCATCGCCGACCGCTGGATCTGGAAGCCACCGCTGGCCCCCGACTCGGGCCCGGCGCGGGTGCCGTCGCTGTGAGGCAGGCCTGGCCCTGGGCCAACTACGACTACGACATCCACGGGCTGGTCACCATCTCCTCGGAGTACGAGCTGCCCGAGCTCTCCTACTTCGAGGTGACGAGGGTGGAGCACCCGGACGTGTTCGTGGCCTCGAGGGCGACCAAGGCCAAGATGATCCAGCGCAACGGCGGCCTGCCCCGCTCCTCGGAGCAGTTCCGCTACGAGGAGGCGCTGCATCCCCTCTCGCTCAAGTTCGAGATCGTGGTCGACGACTCGGGGATCTTCGTCTTCATCAGCACCCTTCTGACCAAGTCGAGGCACGTCCTCTACTCCAACATCGTGGAGCCGCTGCTGAGGTTCCTCATGGCCTCCAAAGGGCACATGCTGCTGCACTCCGCGGCGGTCCTCCTCGACGGACAGGGGGTGATGCTCTCGGCCAGGACCGACACCGGCAAGACCTCCACCGTGCTGAAGCTGCTCCAGGAGCACGGCGGCGAGTTCATGTCCGACGACATGACCATCATCACCGAGGACGGGCTCGCCCTCCGCTACCCCAAGCCGCTCACCATCTCGGCCCACACGCTTCACTCGGTGCCCAAGCACCGGCTCAAGCGGCGTCAGCGCGTCGCCCTGCACATGCAGAGCCGCCTGCACTCGCGCACCGGGCGCTCGGTCGGGCAGTGGCTCGACCGCGCCTTCGTCCCGGTGATGTCGCTCAACGCCATGGTGCAGATCGCCATGCCACCGCCCAAGTACCAGGTGAGGGAGCTGGTGCCCTGCCGCCTGCGCCAGCGCATGAGCGTGGACCACATCTTCGTCATCGAGCGCTCTCCGACGTCGCAGGCCAGCGCCATGAGCCTGGACGAGGCCGTCGAGACGCTGATGGCGAACACCGATGACGCCTACAGCTTCCCCCCCTTCGCCTCCATGGCCCCGCACCTGGTCATCAAGGGGATGACCATCGAGGACGTGAAGCGGCACGAGCGACAGGTGCTGCGCTCCGCGCTCCGGGACGTGGACGTGGTCCGGCTGGAGAGTCCCTCCTTCGGTTGGAAGGACATGATCCTGGAGCAGCTGGGCAGCGAGGAGGAGGTGGCGGTCGAGGTGGCGGGCGCACCCCCGGGGGCGCTGGCCAAGCTGGCGAGCCGCTAGCGCGCGTCCCCGGCCGGGGGGTCGGCCGGTGGCCCGCCCTCCCCCGGGCCGAGGGGTGGATGCGGATCCGCTTCGGACCTGGGGGCCGGCTGAAGCGGCGAGGGTCGCGTTGGACCTCGTCGGCCGTCGTCGCCGACCGGGCCCTGATGATCGTCGTGCCCGCCCCGGCGGTAGTCGTGCTGGCGCTGCTGGCACGCCGGCTGGTGGGGCAGGTGCTGGCTCCTGACCGGCCCATCCCGCCGCCCTCGGAGCGCGGTGGGCGCGCCCGACGGCGGCGGGCCAGTGAGGGCTCCCGTTGACCGGCGGCCTCTGGGGCCTGGGCTCAGCCTCCTCGTCGTCTACGCCGTGGAGAGCGGGCTCCCGCTCCCCGTCCCCGAGGACGTGTTCGTTCTCTACCTCGGCTTCCGGTCCTGCTCCAGCCCGATGCTGGCCGTCACCGGTCTCGGCATCATGGTCGTGGCCTGTCTGGGTTGGCTCAACCTCTACCTGGTTTCGACGCGCCTCGGGCCGGGACTGGTTCGGGGCGTCTGGGACGGGTCCTGCACCTCGACGAGGTGCGGCTGGGGCGTCGAGCGCTGGTTCCGGCGCTGGGGGCCGCCCGCCATCGTCTTCGGGCGGGACCTGCCGGGACCGCCGATCCCGATCCCGGTCACGGCCGGCACGTTCGGGGTCCGGGTCCATGTCTTCGTCGGCAGCATGCTGGTGTCGGTGGCGGCGTGGGTGGCCATCGAGCTCCTCATCGGGGCGCGGCTCGGTCGCCCCGCCCTGGAGTTGCCCCAGCTCCACGTCGGCCCCTCCGCTGTGGTGGCGGCACTGCTCGGGGTGGTCGCCCTCGGGCTGGTGTTGGCGCCGCTGCGGGCCCTCTCCCGCCGACGTAAGACGACCCTCGGGCTGGGCCGGGGCAACTCCCAGACGCGGTCCCACGCCTGAGGCTCGGAGGAGCGCCGGTCGCCCTATCTTGACGGACGCACAAGTGTTCGCTATCCTACGAACGTATGTACGTCCGATCCGCGGCCACTGCGACGTCCTCCCCAGCCGTGGCGCGCCGCGGGCGGACGTCATACCGATCCTGCGCCGCTCTCTGCGTCAAGGCCGCCGTGATCGCGCTGCTGCTGGGGCTGGCGATGCTGCAGTCGGTGCTGGGCACGACCGGCTCGCAGGGCCAGACCGTGGTGGTGGGGTCGGGCCAGACGCTCTGGGGCATCGCCGTCCAGCACTATCCGGAGAGTGATCCGCGCCAGGCCATCGCCGCCATCGAGTCCCGCAACCACCTCTCGGGAGCCACCATCGTGCCCGGTCAGCGCTTGGTGCTCCCGGCCTCCGGCTAGAGGCGCTGCTCCTCGGCCGTGAGCAGGCGCGCCATCCCTTCCAGCGGAATGGCGACCCAATCCGGGCGGCTGCGCAGCTCGTAGTCGACCTCGTACAGGGCCTGGCTGACCTGCAGGCAGTCGAGCAGGGTCCGGGAGGCCTCGGGGTCCTCGGGGACGATCCCGCTCCCCGAGACGCGCTCCAGGTAATGGCTGAGGAAGGCGTCCCGGGCCTGGCTGGCCCAAGCTCGGCCGTAGGGCGCGAGGCTGGCCGAGGTCCTGGTCGCTTCGTCGGCCTGCTGGCGCAAGGCGACCGTGGCGGCGTAGTCGAAGGAGCGGAGCATGCCGGCTATGTCCTGGAGCGCGGTCGTCTTCTTGCGCCGCGCCTTGACCGCGAGCGAGGGACGGCCCTCGAAGTCGAGCGCGTACCAGCCCGCGTCCGTGCGCAGCAGCTGTCCCAGGTGGTAGTCGCCGTGGATGCGGATGACCAGCCCGGACGCCGGCAGGTGTACCACTGAGCGGGCCAGCTGGCGCAGGGCATCGGCGTGGACGGAGAGGGTCTCGAGGCGAGGGTCGTCCAGGCCCAGGAGGCGCTCCAGGAAGGACTCCAGGTCGTCGGCCACGGCCTGGAGGTCGTCGCGGGTCATTGGCCGCGGCTCCAGGTCCGGGTCGCCGCGCAGCCCGGCCAGGGCCAGGTGCAGGTCAGCGGTGAGGACCCCGATCTGGCTCGCGGAGCCGGTGAAGGAGGCCCGCTGCGTCTGGACCGCCTGGAGGCTGTCGCCGGGCAGGGGCACCGCGCCATCGGCGTCGACCGAGAGGTCGCCGTAGAGGTCACGGAGCGAGGTCAGCGCCAGGGAGAAGCCATCGGTGCCGTTGTGAAGGTAGGACTGGGCGATGGCCAGCGAGCTGGCGGTGCCGTCGCGGCGGCACTCGACCACGCCCAGGGGGCGGGCGATGCCCGCGAACCCGGCCCCGTCGAGCGCCTCCAGCAGCTCCGCCTCCGGGCTCAGCCCGGGCCAGACGCGACGGACCACCTTGAGCAGCAGCTGGTCTCCGAAGAGGATCGAGGTCTGGCTCTGGTCCCGACCCGCAGGCGGCACCGGCTCCAGGTGAACGAGCGGCGGCAGGGGAGGGTGGAGGAGGCGGAAGCGAAGCCGGCCGCCGTGCTCGCCCTTGAGCTCGGCTCCCCGATCCAGGGCCTGGAGGTAGGCGCTGGCCAGGTGGGGGTCGAGAAAGGCGTCGTAGAGGGCCCAGCTGGCGCCGCCCTCGGTCCTTAGCTGGGCCCGCCTGGCGGCGGCGCGCAGAGCGG
>JASHRA010000029.1 GCA_030038765.1 Candidatus Dormiibacterota bacterium
TCGGCCTCGTAGACGCCGGGGTCGAGCACCGCCCCGCGCAGGCCGGCGTCCCGGAAGAGGCCGCCGACGTACTCTCCCCAGTCGGCGCTGGCCTCGGCTCGGGCCGGCCCCAGCTCCTCCGGCTCGCAGCCCAGGTAGGCGGCCAGCCGGACCGCCATCAGCTCCTGGCTGAGCCGGGTCGGCGCGGCCTCGGCCCGGCGCCGCTCGGCCTCCTCCCCCTGCACCAGCTCCAGCGTCACCCGGCCCAGGTCGAGCGGCTGGCCGGGGCCGCCCTCGTCCAGGGGATGGGCGTGGCTGTCAAGCAAGTCCCGGGCCCCCGTCCGGGCGCGAGGGAGCCCCCGCCGGGCTCCCCCGCCCCGGACCCTCGGCGCGCCGCCGGCTAGCCAGCGGCGGCCGCCGGCTGGTCCAGGATGGCGGCCGCCTCGCCGCCCTCCTCGCCCAGGATGGACCCGATCTGCCCCACCTTCTCCGGCGCGGTGCGGGAGAGGTAGGTGACGAAGGCGATCCCCAGCAGCAGCCAGCCCAGGTTGACCGGGGCCACGATGAGGTACGGCAGCGGGGGCCAGGCCCCGCCGTAGACGGAGCCGTAGACGGCCAGGCCGAAGACCGCTATCCCCACCACCGGGATGAGCCCGTGGATGAGGGGGTTGTAGCGCTGGCTGAGGCGGCGGAAGTAGACGGAGCCGCCGACGCAGAGCACCACGTAGACGAGGCAGACGGCGATGGTGCCGATGCTGGCGAAGAAGAAGTAGTTGGTGGAGAAGCTGCCGCCGAAGTCCCAGAAGAAGCCCACCAGGAAGGCGGCCACGGTGGCCACCGCGGCGATCACCAGGATGGCGTTGGTGGGCGTGCGGTGCACCGGGTGGGTCCGCCCCAGCCAGCTGGGCAGGACGCCCTCCCGGCCCATGGCGAAGAGGGTCCGCGTGGCCGCCGTGGCGCAGGCCAGGCAGACGATGAAGGCGGAGCCGATGGCGGCGATGTCGACGATGATCATCATCGGGGTGCCGACGAAGGTCTTGGCCAGCGTCGCCAGGATGGCGGGATTGCTGGCCCAGGCCTCGGACCCTGCCTTGTTCACGCCGACGCCGATGGAGATGTTGTAGGTGGTCCAGACGTAGAAGATGATGGCGAAGCAGACGGCCACGATGACCGAGATGGGGATGGCGCGGCGGGGGTTCTTCGTCTCCTCGCCCAGCACGGCCGCCGTCTCGAAGCCGATGAACGACGTGACGCCGAAGATGAGACCGTAGAAGATGCCGCTGAAGCCGCCCTGCAGCGTGTGGCCGAAGGTGAAGGGCTGCAGCGTCTGGCCCGACTTCCCGCCCTTGGCGGTGAGGATGATGTCCAGGATCACGATCACCGAGACGGTGACCACTCCCACCCAGAGCAGCGTCTTGGAGCTGAGGCGGATGTCGAGGTAGGCGAGCGTCACCAGGGCCGACATGCCGACCAGGAAGATGATGAACCAGAACCAGTTGGGCATGCCGTGCCAGACCTCGGTCTGGATCAGGTTGGCGGTGAAGCCGCCCACGCCGCTCATGGTCATGGGGACGAAGCAGAAGAAGCCGAAGAAGTACATCCAGCCGGTGAGGAACCCGACCCGCTTGCCCAGCGTGCGGCTGGAGTAGGTGTAGGCGTAACCGGCCGACGCCATGCGCCGGGTGAAGCCGACCACGACGAAGGCGAGGGCCAGACACCCGATGCCGCCGATGAGGAAGGCGAGCGGCGTCGAGGTTCCGGAGAACGCGGCCGAGCCGCTCGTGTTGTAGGCCATGGCCATGGCGGGCGATAGCACCGCGATGGCCATGGCCACCGCGTCGATGGTGCGCAGGCTGCCCTTGCGCAGCTCGCCCGTACCCTCCTGGGCCCCGGGCGCGGAGATCGCGTCGCTGGTCGCCATCTAGCTGTCCTCCCTGGCACTGCCGCCTGCGTCCGCGGCCGCTTCCTCCTGCGGCACCGGGGGCGCGTACTCGACCTTGAGCCCCGACGCCATGGCGTTGGAGCCGTTGAAGAAGTCCACCACCGCCATCAGCTCCACCAGCTCGGCGTCATCGGCGCCCAGGGCGCGGAGGTTGTCGGTGTGGCTCTGGAGACAGTAGTCGCAGTTGTTGGTGGCGGAGACGGCGACGGCGATGATCTCCTTGGTGCGCCTGTCCAGCGCGCCCTCGGCCATCACCACCTTCAGCTTCTCCCAGCTGGCCGCCAGCACCTGGGGCTGGTTGGCCAGCGCCTTCCAGTAGTTGGGCACCCGCGCCAGCTTGCGGCTGGTCATGATGTCCTGGTAGACGTCCCGCACCAGGCCCTCGGCCTCGGACTCCTCCACCAGGTGGACCTGCGCCATCCCGCTCCTCCTCGCCGGGGGCGGGGCTCCCGCCCCACCAGGTGCCAAATGATAGGTGATATGTATGGTTGACTTATATCGTTCGCCGGTGACGCGCCGGTCCATGCTCCAGGAGCCATCCCCGACGTGAAGCTCAGCCTTACTACCGATGGGCCGGATCCGGGCCCGGGGGTGGACCCCGGTGTGTGAGATCCTGCTCGCCGTCTGGGAGCGCCCGGAGCCCTTCCGGCGGGTCCTGCCCTGGGCCCTGGAGCTGGAGCGCATGGGCGTCGCCGGCTTCGGCTGGGGGCTGGCCTGGAGGGAGGCGGACGAGGTGCGGGGCTACCGCGACCCGGGCCGGCTGGCGGACGACGCCTCCGGCAGGGAGCGGCTCTCCGAGGTGCGCTCCACCCACTTCCTCGTGCACCTGCGCCGGCCCTCCCGCCTCAGCACCGTCAACCTCGCCGACACCCAGCCCTTCGTGGCCGAGGACGGCTCCTTCGCCTTCGCCCACAACGGCCGGCTGGAGGGGGCCACGGCGGCCCGGGACCGCTTCCCCGGCAAGCTCGCCGGCGAGGCCGACAGCGAGGTCGGCTTCCGGCTCCTGGAGTCGCTCCTGGCCCAGGGGGAGGCGCCGGGCGAGGCCCTGCGCCGGGTCCACCGGGAGCTCGGGGGCAGCGCCAACTTCGCCTTCCTGCCCGCCCGCGGCGAGCCCCTGCTCTACAGCGGCAACCCGCAGAATGACTGCTGGCGCTTCCGCCTCGAGGGGGCGGAGCTGGCCAGCACCTCGCTCCACTCCGCCGACGAGGCCGTCTTCAGCCTCTCCTTCCCCGCCGCCCGGGAGCGGGTCCGCTCGGCCCCGGGGGAGGTGCTGGTGGTGAGCGGGGACAGGGGGCGCTGAGCGCCCCGCCGGCTGGGGCGGCGCCGGGCCCGGGCTAGAGAAGGAGGAGAGAGATGGCGGAAACCTCGGTGCGGGACCTCGCCGTGGGCAAGGTCGGATTCGTGGACCAGCACCACCTCTACGACGACGCCATGCGCCGCGCCGCCGAGGCCGCGCTCAAGGTGGTCACCGACCAGGGCCTGAGGACGGTCCGCATCGGGGTCGTGGACCAGCACGGGGCGGTGCGCTGCAAGTTCGTCTCCGCCCACGACTTCGGCCTCTCCCTGCGCAACGGCATCGACTTCTCCGGTGCGGTGCTGAGCATGGACTCGGCCAACAAGGTCTTCCCCCCCGCCTTCGTCGCCGGCGGCGGCTTCGGCGTCCCCGAGCTGACCGGCTTCCCCGACGTGGTCCTGGTCCCCGACCCCACCACCTTCAGGGTGCTGCCCTGGGCCGACCGCACCGGCTGGGTCCTCTCCGACGCCTACTTCAGCAACGGCAAGCCGGTCGTCCTCTTCACGCGCCAGGTGCTGCGCCACCAGCTGGAGCGGGCGCACCAGCTCGGCTTCGAGTACACGGCCGGCCTGGAGGTGGAGTTCTACATCTTCCGCCAGGAGCGCGAGCGCATCGGCCTGGACGACACCGGCTGGCCCCCCAAGGCGCCCCCGGTGAGCATCGTGGCCCAGGGCTACCAGTACCTCTCCGAGAACCGGCTGGCCCAGCTGCGCCAGATCCTGGACCCGCTCCGGGACCACCTGGAGGCGCTGGGGCTGCCGCTCCGCACCATCGAGGACGAGTGGGGCCCGGGGCAGACCGAGATCACCTTCGACCCCCAGAGCGGGCTGGCCCCGGCCGACGCCATGGTCCTCTTCCGCACCGCCGCCAAGCAGGTCTGCCACCAGCTCGGCTACCACGCCACCTTCATGTGCCGGCCCCTCATCCCCAACGTCTCCTCCAGCGGCTGGCACCTGCACGAGTCGCTGCAACAGCTGAAGGGCGGCGGCAACGCCTTCACCAGCCGGGACGGCGAGGTCCTCTCCCCCACCGGGCGCCAGTTCGCCGCCGGCATCCTGGAGCACGCGGTCCCCATGACCGTCTTCTCCACCCCCACCATCAACGGCTACAAGCGCTTCAAGCCCTACTCCTTCGCCCCCAACCGGGTGAACTGGGCGCTGGAGAACCGTGGCTCCATGCTGCGGGTCCAGGGCCAGCCCGGGGACAGCGGCGCCCACCTGGA
>JASHRA010000263.1 GCA_030038765.1 Candidatus Dormiibacterota bacterium
GAAGACCGAGACTGCCCCTGCGTGGACCGACTCCCCAGTGATGGGAGCGTCCAAATTGGCGGTCACCACGGCAGTCGGTACTCCGGCAGCACCGAGGGCGCGAACGCATGCCAGTGCCGCATCGGTGCTTACCGAGTCGATGTCCAGGAGTGCGACACGGGGCCGCCACGTATCCAAGTCGCGAAGATGTTCGGAAGTGGCAGGGAGCGCAAAGCGCGCGTTGAAATCGAGCTGGGTCAGCGCTGCGGCGATGGCCTGCGCCGTCAGCAGGTTGTTGTCGATGATCAGCACGCGCTGTCCGCGACCCCTCGGTGAAACTTCGGCACCTACGAGGGTAAGGGTGTCTTGGTCGAGAAACTCGGGGACGCGCTCGCTTGCGCTGTCACCTGGTGGGCCCGTGCTATGCATGCCGACCCCCTGCTAGACGAGTTCTGGGTCGGGATAGCCGGTTTCACCCTCGCTCACTGCGGCTCACGGTGACCAGAACAAGCCCGCAGGTCGACGCATCAATCCCGATAGGAAGATACGTCACCGCAGTCGCAGGTGTCAATCGTGGGCGCCGCTTAGATCCGGAGCAACGGCAAGAATTTGTGCGGGCACGGCGTGCTGAAAGACCGTGTTGAGCAAAGTTTGACGCTGTATAGCGAGCGGTGTGGCAACGCCGCTAAACACTTGTGATGGAGCGGTGGCGGGCGCCACCGGCGCGGAGGCGGAAATGAGCGACGAGCCGAAAGAGCTCCACGGATCTGGGGCGACGCTGAACGTGCCGAAGCGGCTCGACCCGGAGGCGGGCCAGACGCGGGTGGAGGATCGACGGTGCACCGCGGCACGGGCCAAGCCCAGGCTCGTAGACCCCCTCCAGGACGGCCGAGCCTTGCGAAAGGGAAGGGCTTTTCCGTGAGCGACGACCTTGCCGACTACCTGGATGCGATCGACTCGCACCTGGTCGGGTACCTCGACCGCGACCGGCAGATTTCGACCGCTGCGGTTCTGCACGTCCAGTGTTACGGAGTGGCGCTCGTCCAAGGGCTGGTGGTGCCGGAGCACGTGCACGAGGATTGGCCCGACTTCTTCCCGCTCGTCACTGCGTTCGCCCTGGCCTACGGCTCGCCACGGCTGGGGCGACTTGGACGGAGGTCGGCCATCTTCGAGGGGGGCGGCGACGAACCACTGACCGAGCCCGACCGTGCGTTCTTGGTGACGCTCCTAGTCGAGATCCAAAACCTGCTCCGCCTGAGAGGCTCCTGACGGCCTCATAACCGTTGGGACGCTCAATCAACCTGGTACGACCCGCCAGACGCCCTGTAATACAGCTGGAACGCAGCCACCCTGCGTTAGCCTTTTCGGTTGTGAGCGCCGACGAGCGGCCGGATCAGGCCGGCTCTCCCAAGGTGTTGCCGGCGGGGAGCAGCTACACAACAAGCCCGGTCGAGGTCACGGATCCTCTCTCCGCGAACAGGGTGGCCACTGGGCAGTGGCGAGTTCCACCGGCGACAGTAGGGATCCTCGGCGCCTGGCTGTTCCTCGCCGCGGGGCTGTGCTACCTGGTGGCGACACAGCTCCCAGGAAGGCCGGTCCCACTCGCGGCCGTTGCGGTCGTCCTGGCGGGGCTCGGTGCATTGATCGGCTTCGCGGTGCTGCCTGAGCAGCGAAAGGCCGAGCGGCGGCTCCGGGATGAGCTCGGTAGGGCGTCGAGCACGCTCCGGTCGATTGAAGCGGTCACCGACCCAGGGCTCGCGTTCTTGGAGATCGACGACCTCCTCGCCGCAGTACTCGGCCGCACGAGGGACGAGATCGGGGGGGACGTCGTCGCGGTGATGCTGGTGAACGAGGGCGGCTCGGCGCTCCGTGTCCGGGCCTCTGTCGGGGCGACCGAGCTCTCGCCGGTCGGAAGCGAGGTGCTTGTCGGCGAGGGCGTCCTGGGGATCGCGGCGCAGTGGGCACGTCCGGTGGTGGTTTCCGACGTGCGTGGGGGAGAGACTGGCGAGCTCCCGAAGTCGCAGAAGGAGATCGCCTCGCTGATGGCGGCTCCGCTGATCGCCCACGGCACCACGCTCGGGATCGTGGAGGTCGCGGCCTTGGAGCGGCGAACCTTCGCGGCGGGGGACCTCCGGCTCCTTCAGGTCGTGTCCGACCGCCTGGCAGCGGTCGTGGAGCGGGGCCGCCTGGACGACCTCGCCAGGCGCAGCCGGTTCGGAGCCGAGCACGCGAGCATGCACCTGCGGATCCTGGCTCGCGGCGGCACCGTGCTCGGGAAGGCACTCGGGTCCTACGACACCGCTCTCGACGAGCTCGCAGACGTAGTGGTCCCTGAGTTCTCGGACTGGTTCAGCGTCGACGTCCTCGAAGACTTCGAGAAGATCCGTCGCGTCGCGTCGCTCGGCCGGCCGGGCACCTTCGGCGGTCACATTCCCGGTTGGGCGGGATACCCTCACCCTAAGGGGGACGAGCTCGTGGCTTTGGCGGTCGCCCAATGCCGCGCGCAGTTCATGGTACCGACGTCGCGCCTCGACCCCACAGAGCTCGGCGCCACGGTACACACCTCCGAGACCTTCGGAGACTGTCCCGATATGAGCTCCTTCCTCGTCGTGCCGGTCCAGGTGCGGGGTGCCGTCACGGCCGTCCTGTCTTTCGCCACCGGGCCTGAGGAACGCGGCTTCCGGCCGTCGGACCTGGAGACGGGCAAGGAGCTCGCCGAGCGCGTCGGGGTCACGATCGAGCGGGTGCGCTCGTGGCGTGCGAGCCAGCGGGCGGGGGAGATGG
>JASHRA010000264.1 GCA_030038765.1 Candidatus Dormiibacterota bacterium
GCGGTCTGGTCCGCCGACCAGGAGCACGCCCTGGACTTCGCCCGCCACATGCGCTGCGGAACGGTGGAGGTCAACGGCGGGGCCTTCAGCCTCACCGCCCCCTTCGGAGGGGTGAAGCTCTCGGGCCACGGTCGCGAGTTCGGCCGCTACGGCCTGGAGGAGTTCCTGGTCCCCAAGTCGCTGCAACTCTGAGCCCCGCTCGCGGCACCAGGGCCGTTCCTCTCTCCGGAACGCTGGCGGCGCCCGCGTCAGTCAGAGGCGGAGGGTCCAGCTGGCGCCACTGCAGGCGAAGTGGAGCCGATCGATGCCGTCCAGGCCAGGGCGGAACCGGCTCCAGCCGGCCCAGACAGCGGACAGGGGACCGGAGTTCCCGCCCATCCCGCCGGTGACGAACTCGAAGCGCTCGCCACCCGGTCCAGACGCTTGGGGCCGGACCCAGCGGGCGAGCCGGCCCCGGGCCTCGGCCACGGCCCGGGCCCGCGCCAGCTGCTCCGCTGCTGGCAGCTCCCGGAGGTCGCTCCCCTTGGGGATGAGAGCGTACTGAGCTTCGGTCCAGCGCTGGACCCGCCAGTGCACCACGAAGCCGTCCGGGTGAGCCTCGACGGCGGTCGGGAGCATGTGGGCGAAGCCCACGTCCTTCAGCGCCTGCGGGCCCGGCAGCCACGGCCTGATCGCGGACGGGTCGGGCAAGGGGCCTGGTCCGGCCGGCGCGGCGGGCGCCGGCTCAGTGCTGCCCGGAGGGGGCTTCGACCCGCGCCTGGGCGGCCGCCAGCCGCGCCGCCGGCACCCGGAAGGGGGAGCAGGAGACGTAGTCCAAGCCCAGGCGGTCGCAGATGCGGATCGAGGCGGCGTCGCCGCCGTGCTCGCCGCAGATGCCCACCTCCAGCTTGGGCCGGGTGGCCCTGCCCTCGGTCACGGCCAGCTCCATGAGCCGGGCCACGCCCGCCGGGTCCAGGTGCTCGAAGGGGTTGTAGGGGAGGATGCCCTCGGCCACGTAGCGACCCAGGAACTTGCCCTCGGCGTCGTCCCGCGAGACCCCGTAGGTCATCTGCGTCAGGTCGTTGGTGCCGAAGGAGAAGAACTCGGCCTCCTCCGCCACCTGCCCGGCGGTGAGGGCGGCGCGGGGCACCTCGATCATGGTCCCGATCTTGATGGCGAGCCTCACCCCCTGCTCGCGCGCCACCTGCTTCAGGGTGGCCTCGATCACGTCCCGGGAGCGGCGCAGCTCCTCGACGTCGCCCACCAGCGGCACCATGATCTCGGGCACGGCCCGGATGCGGCGCTTGCGCAGCTCGGCCGCGGCCTCGGCGATGGCCCGCACCTGGGTCTCGATGATCTCGGGGAAGAGCAGGCCCAGGCGGCAGCCGCGCAGCCCCAGCATGGGGTTCTGCTCCCGCAGCTGCTCCACCGCCTGGAGCAGGGCCTCGGCCCGGGCCAGCCGCTTGGGGGACTTCTTGGTCGCCTGGAGGCGGGTCACCTCCTCCAGCAGGTCGTCGTGGCTGGGCAGGAACTCGTGCAGCGGGGGATCGATGAGCCGGATCACCACCGGCAGCCCCTGCATCGCCTCCAGGATGCCGACGAAGTCGGAGCGCTGGAAGGGCAGCAGCCGCGCCAGCGCCCGGCGCCGGGACTCGGCGTCGGCGGCCAGGATCATCTCCTGGACGATGGGCAGCCGCTCCTGCTCCATGAACATGTGCTCCGTCCGGCAGAGGCCCACGCCCTGGGCACCGAAGGAGCGGGCCCGGGCCGCGTCGGGCGGGTTGTCGGCGTTGGCGAAGACGCGCAGCCGGCGCAGACGGTCGGCGATGCCGAGCAGCCGCTCCAGGTCGCCGGAGACCTTGGGCTCGACCATGGGCACGTCACCCAGGATGACCCGCCCCTCGGTGCCATCGATGGTGAAGACCTCGCCCTCGCGGATGACCTCGCCACCGGCCTCGAAGCGGCGACGGGCCAGGTCGACCCGGACCTCGCCGGCGCCGGCCACGCAGGGCTTGCCCATGCCCCGCGCCACCACCGCGGCGTGCGAGGTGCGGCCGCCCCGGGCGGTGAGCACCCCCTGGGCCGCGATCATGCCGTGGACGTCGTCGGGGTTGGTCTCGACCCGCACCAGGATCACCTTGTGACCCTGCTTGGCCAGGGCCTCGGCACGGTCGGCGTCGAAGACCGCCTCCCCGGTGGCGGCCCCGGGGGAGGCGGCCAGGCCGGTGGCCAGCACGCGCACCTTGGCCCTCGGGTCGATGCCGCGGTGGAGGAGCTGGTCGACCTGCTCCGGCTCGACGCGCAGGAGCGCCTCCTGCTCGCTGAGGATGCCCTCGTCGAGCATGTCCATGGCGATCTTGACCGCCGCCGCGGCGGTGCGCTTGCCGCTGCGCGTCTGCAGCATGTAGAGGTGGGCGCGCTCGATGGTGAACTCCATGTCCTGCACGTCGCGGTAGTGGGACTCGAGCTTGGCCGCGATCTCCTGGAACTCCCGGTAGACACCGGGGAGCGCCTTGCGCAGGCTGGCGATGGGCTGGGGCGTGCGGATCCCGGCCACCACGTCCTCGCCCTGGGCGTTGAGCAGGTACTCGCCGAAGAGCCGCTTCTGCCCGGTGGCGGGGTCGCGGGTGAAGGCGACCCCGGTGCCGGAGTCGTCGCCCATGTTGCCGAAGACCATGGACTGGACGTTGACGGCGGTGCCCAGGTCGTGCGGGATGTGGTTGTACTCCCGGTAGGCGATGGCCCGGCGCCCGTTCCAGGAGGAGAAGACGGCGGCGATGGCCTGCTCCAGCTGCTCCCCGGGCTCCTCGGGGAAGTCCTCCTTGGTCTCCTGGCGGTAGATCTCGAGGAAGCGGTCGGCCAGCTCCTGCAGCGCCTCCGGGGAGAGCTCGGAGTCGCTCTCCACCTTGGCCTTGGACTTGGCCCGCTCCAGCTCGCGCTCGAAGAGGTCGGCGTCCACCCCCTTGACGATCTTGCTGAACATCTGGATGAAGCGGCGGTAGGAGTCCCAGCTGAAGCGCAGGTCCCCGGTGTTGGCCGCCAGCCCCTCCAGCGTCTGGCGGTTGAGGCCCAGGTTGAGGACGGTGTCCATCATGCCCGGCATCGACATGGCGGCCCCGGAGCGGACCGAGACCAGCAGCGGGTTGGCGGCACCGCCCAGGCGCTTGCCCGTCTTGCGCTCCAGCCGGCGGAGGTGGGTGGTGACCTCCTCCAAGAGGCCCTGGGGGAAGCGGTTGCCGGCCTCCAGGTAGGCGTTGCAGGCCTCGGTGGTGATGGTGAAGCCGGGCGGCACCGGGAGCCCCGCGCGGGTCATCTCGGCCACGCCGGCACCCTTGCCCCCGAGCAGGGCGCGCATGTCGGCACCGCCCTCCTCGAAGTCGTAGACGAGCTTGCGCCGGCTGGCCGCCGGCCTGCTGACGTTCCGGGCCCTGGTCGCGGTAGCTGCCATACCGGCCTGCCTCCATCGCCGCTCCGACTTCGGGGTCGAGTTTAGCGGGCGGGCTGGGGCCAACCCGGGCCGGTGCTACGATCGCCGCCAGGGGCCGGCCCGCAGGGCCGCCTCCCCGGCCCCCTGCCGCGCGGCCGGGACCACGGCCTCGGCGCCAGAGCAAGGGAAGGGCTGAGCAGGATGCACCACATGGGCGCGGGCAGCGGCGCGGGCCGCACGCTACGGGCCGCCGCCCGCGCCCGCGATCCGGAGCAGCACGCCAGCCGGGGCACCGTGCGCCGGGTGGTGGGCCTCTTCGGACCCTACCGCTGGAAGGTGTGCGGGATCCTGCTGATCCTGATGGTGGTGGCGGTCCTGGGGATCGTCAACCCCTACATGCTGAAGCTGATCATCGACGACGCCATCCTCAAGCACAACCTGAGGCTCTTGGTGCTCCTGGCGGGGATCATGGTCGTGACCCCCATCCTCAGCACCGGGCTGGGCGTCTGGCAGACCTACCTCAACGCCGTCGTCGGGCAGCGCATGATGCAGGACCTCCGCGTCGCCCTCTACTCCCACCTCCAGAACCTGCCCCTGCGCTTCTTCACCGCCACCCGCACCGGCGAGATCCAGTCCCGGCTGGCCAACGACGTGGGCGGGGTCGACTCGGTGATCACCAACACCGCCACCACCACCGTGGCCAACCTCACGAGGGGCGCCGCCACCCTGGCCGGCATGGCCTTCCTCAGCTGGCAGCTGACGCTCATCTCGATCGCGGTGCTGCCCATCTTCATCCTCGTCACCATCCGGGTCGGGGAGGTGCGCCGGCGCGTCAGCGCCGAAACCCAGGCCACCCTCGCCGACCTCTCCGCCCTGGCCGAGGAGACGCTCTCGGTCAGCGGGGTGCTGCTGACCAAGGTGTACGGCCGGGAGCACGCGGCCCGGCAGCGCTACGTGGGCGAGACGTCACGCCTCACCGCGCTCATGATCCGGCAGCAGATGGTGGGCCGCTGGTTCTTCGGCTTCATCTCCACCTTCTTCTCCATCCTCCCCGCCGGCGTCTACCTGGTCGCCGGCCTGGTGCTGCACGCCGGCACCAAGGGAGGGGTCACGGTGGGAACGCTGGTCTCCTTCACCACCTTCCAGTCCCAGCTCTTCTTCCCCATCGGGCAGCTGCTCAACATCCAGGTCGAGCTCCAGGGCGCGCTCGCCCTCTTCGACCGTATCTTCCAGTACCTCGACGTGCCGGTCGAGATCGCGGACCGGCCCGGCGCCCTGGAGATCCCGGCCCAGGAGATCAGCGGCGAGGTCGCCTTCGAGCACGTCTACTTCAGCTACGAGCGCGGTGGTCCCCCGGCGGTGGAGGACATCAGCTTTTCCGCCCAGCCCGGCCAGCTGGTGGCCCTGGTCGGCCCCAGCGGAGCCGGCAAGTCCACCCTCACCTACCTCATGGCCCGGCTCTACGACGTCGACCGGGGCCGGGTCACGCTCGACGGCCACGATCTCCGCGACCTCAGCCAGTCGACGCTGCGCAGCGCGGTGGCGGTGGTGACCCAGGAGACCTTCATCTTCCACAGCACCGTCCGCGAGAACCTTCTCGTGGGCAAGCCCGACGCCAGCGAGGAGGAGCTGGTGGCGGCGGCCCGGGCGGCTGCCATCCACGAGCGGATCATGGAGCTGCCCGAGGGCTACGACACCCTGGGCGGCGAGCGCGGCTACCGCCTCAGCGGCGGCGAGAAGCAGCGCATCGCGCTGGCCCGGGCCATCCTCAAGAACCCCCGCGTCCTGGTCTTGGACGAGGCCACCAGCTCGCTGGACACGGTCAGCGAGCGGGCCATCCAGGACGCCATCTCCGGGCTGATGGAGGGGCGCACTACCATCGCCATCGCCCACCGCCTCTCCACCATCCTGGCCGCCGACCTGATCCTCGCCATGGACCACGGACGCATCGTCGAGGCCGGCGACCACGCCGACCTGCTGGCGCGTGACGGCGCCTACGCGCGCCTCTACCGGCAGCAGTTCGCGCGCCGCCAGGTGGAGGTGCCCGCCTGAGGTCGACGTCGCTCGCCCGATCTGGAGGTCCGACTGCGGATGGCTGAACCTGGCTCGGGCCCAGCGGGATCTCGGCCCTCGGTCACGCTGATCGGCGGCATGCGGTATCGAGGTTCCAACGCCAGCTGGCCGCTGGCGGAGCTTGCCCACCAGGGGAGCTCGTTGCAGATCCGGCTGCGCTACCGCTGGATGCGGGCGCTCCTGGGCGTCGCCTTCCCCACCGTCACGCTCGAACTCTCGGATCTGGAGCGGGTGGACCGGCTCCGAGGAGCGATCCTCCCCGGGGACTGGAACCTCGGGCTCCGCTTCGTTCCCCGCGGAGAGGGACGCCCCGTGATCTTCTGGTGCAGCA
>JASHRA010000030.1 GCA_030038765.1 Candidatus Dormiibacterota bacterium
GGGCAGCGCGCAGGCCGCTGAGAGCGGCGGCCGAGCCCAGCCCCCGGGCGCCGACCCAGGCGGGGGGCGCGTTGCGGACCCAGACCGTGATCCGGTTGGCCACCACGTGGCGCTCGATGGCGGCGGTCCGGTGCAGCCCGGTGCCGCCGCGTCGGTGGCTGGCCCCGGCCCGGGGCTCGTACCAGGCCCGCCAACCCCGCCAGCGGGCCCGCCAGTCGAGGTCCACGTCCTCCAGGTAGGCGAAGAGGTCGGCGCAGAGGACCTCTCCCCCGAGGGCCACGTCGAGCAGCATGCGGCGGCGGTAGAGGGCGGCCGCCGCGCTCACCCCGAAGACCTCTCCCGGGCTCCCCCGGCGGCCGTCGTCGGGCTCGCCCTGGTCCCGGTTGAGCACCCAGCCGCTGCGGTAGAGGAGATGGCCGGTGGAGTCGAGGCGACCCCCGGGGGCGCGCAGCCGACCCCCCACGCTGCCGATGCTGGGGTCCGACTCAGCCCGCGCCACGGCCGCCTCCAGGAACTCGGGATCGAGCACCACGTCGAGGTTGCAGAGGAGCACGTAGGCGCCCCGGCAGCGCTCCAGCCCGGAGTTGACCCCGGCCGCGAAGCCGAGGTTGCGGGGATGGCGCAGGAGCTCCACGTCGGGCTGGGCGGCGAACCACTCGGGCGAGCCGTCCCGGGAGCCGTTGTCGACCACCACCACCTGGTCCGGGACCAGGGTCTGGGCCCGCACCGAGTCCAGCATGGGGCCCGCGTCCTGGGCCCCGTTCCAGTTGAGGACGAGGACCGAGACCCGGCCCTCGCGGTCCGCCATCAGGGGCTCACCGTGGGCTTGCGGCGGAGGGCGTTGAGCAGCAGCAGCCAGCCCAGGCGCAGGGCGATGCCGGTCGCCACCAGGGGGGACCAGAGGGCGCCCCTGCCGCGCAGGTAGTGGAGGCGGTAGAAGCGCCACATGGAGCGGTGGAAGGCGACCAGCATGGGCAGGGCGCTCCGCTCCGAGCTGCTCCCCTTGCGGTGGCGCACCCGGGCGGCGGGCTCATACCAGACGGTGCCGCCCAGCTCGTGGATGCGCCAGCAGAGGTCGAGGTCCTCGCCGTACATGAAGAAGCCCTCGTCGAAGCCCTGGAGCCGGTTCCACACGGAGCGCCGGATGAGCAGGCAGGCGCCGCTGCCGCTGTCCACCTCGAGGGCCCGGTCGGCCGGCAGATAGGTAAGGTTGTAGGCCCCGAAGCGGCGGCTGCGGGGCCGGAGCCGGCTCAGGCCGCTGAGCCTCCAGAGCGCGGTCAGGGGGTCCGGGAAGCTGCGCCGGCAGGCGGCGTCGAGGCGCCCGTCGGGCCGGTCGATGCGGGGGGAGACAGCGCCCCGGCGGGGCTCCGCGGCCAGCGCCCGGAGCATGGTCGAGAGCGCCCCCTCCCCCAGCTCGGCGTCCGGGTTGAGCAGCAGCAGGGAGCTGCCCGGCAGCCCCCGGGCGGCCAGGTTGTTGGCCCGGGCGAAGCCAAGGTTGCGCTCCAGCCGCAGCAGGCGGACGCCGGGGAAGCGCTCCTGCACGAGGTCGGCGGTGCCGTCCCCGGAGCCGTTGTCCACGACCGTCACCTGGCGCTCCTGGAGCCCCTCCCGGAGGCAGGAGGCGAGGGCCGCGCCGACCTCGCCCCGGGAGCGGTAGGTGCAGATCACGGCGTCGACGCCGGCCAGCTCCGGGGGAGGGTCGGTCACGGCTAGTCCCGGGGGCGGCCGGCGAGGAGCTGGCGGTTCCCCCTGACGTACTCCACCAGGCCCTGCTGCCAGGCCGGCAGCGGCGGCATGCCCAGCTGGCGCCAGCGCTGGTTGGCCAGCACCGAGTAGCGGGGCCGGGGCGCCGGCGCCGCCCACTCGGCGGTGGTGGTGGGCTGGACCCGGGCCGGCAGGCCGACCTCGTCCAGCACCGCCCGGGCGAAGTGGTACCAGGTCGTCGACCCGGAGCCGCTCAGGTGGTAGATGCCGAGCTGCTCCTGGCCCAGCAGCCGCACCAGGGCCGCCGCCAGGTCACCGGTCCAGGTGGGACTCCCGACCTGGTCCGCGACCACCTGAAGGGGCCGCCCGGCGGCCGCCGCGCGGCAGATGGCGAGGGGGAAGTTGGGCCCCTCGGCGCCGTAGAGCCAGGAGGTCCGCACCAGGTAGAGGCCGACCCCGCTCTCGAGGCAGGCGAGCTCCCCGGCGCGCTTGCTCTCGGCGTAGACGCCGCGGGGGCTCGGGGCATCGCTCTCCAGCCAGGGCCGGGGGGGCTCCGGGGGATCCTGGGTGAAGACGAAGTCGGTGCTGACGTGGCAGAGGACCACCCCCGCCGCGGCGCAGGCACGGGCCACGTTGGCGGCGCCGTCCCGGTTCACGGCGTAGGCCAGCTCCACCTCGGCCTCGGCCTGGTCGACCTTGGTGTAGGCGGCGCAGTTGACCACCCGCTCGAAGCCCCCGGCGCGCACGAGATCGGCCACGGCTCGGGCCTCGGTGATGTCGAGCTGGCGGTGGCCCAGGGCGGTCACCTCGTGGCCGTCGGCCTCCAGCTGCGGCACCAGGTCACGTCCCAGCTGTCCGGCCGCCCCCAGGACCAGTACCCTCACCGGCCCGGCTCAGGGCTCGGCGGGAGCGCCCGCCACGGGGTGGTAGTTGCGCCGGTAGAAGTCCTGGAACTCCCCCGACTTGATCGGCTCCCACCAGTCGCGCCGCTCCCGGTACCAGGCCACGGTGCGCTCCATCCCGGTGGCGAAGTCCACCTCCGGCTCCCAGCCCAGCCGGCGCGAGCGGGAGCTGTCCAGGGCGTAGCGGCGGTCGTGCCCGGGCCGGTCCTGCACCGGCTGCAGCAGGGCCGGGTCGGCGCCGGTGAGGCGGAGCACCGCCTCGGCCACGGCCCGGCCCTCGACGGGTCGGTCGCCGCGGCCCAGGTTGTAGGCCTCGCCGGCCCGACCCCGGGCCAGCACCAGGGCCACGCCCCTGGCGTGGTCGTCGACGTAGAGGTAGTCGCGCACCGCCCGCCCGTCCCCGTAGAGGGGCAGGGGCAGCCCCTGGAGGGCCTGGGTCACGAACAGGGGCACGATCTTCTCCGGGTACTGGTAGGGGCCGTAGGTGTTGGAGCCGCGGGTGACCAGCACGGGGAGCCCGTAGGTGGCGTGGTAGGCGAAGCAGAGCAGCTCGGCCGCCGCCTTGCTGGCCGAGTAGGGGGAGCGCGGTCGCAGCGGGTCCCCCTCGCGGGAGCGCTCCGGCTCGGGCACGTCGCCGTAGACCTCGTCGGTGGAGACCTGCAGGAAGCGACCGTGGCCGGCCCGGCGCGCCGCCTCCAGGAGGCGGTGGGTGCCCTCGACGTCGGTCCGGATGAAGGCGTCCGGGTCGAGGATGGAGCGGTCGACGTGGGACTCGGCGGCGAAGTTGACGATGCAGTCCACCTCCGTGGCCAGGCTCCCCACCAGCTCCCGGTCGCAGATGTCGCCCCGCACGAAGCGGTAGCCGGGGGCGGCCCGCACCGGGTCGAGGTTGGCCAGGTTGCCGGCGTAGGTGAGCTTGTCCAGGACCGTGACCCTGAGGCCCGGGTCCCGCTCCAGGAGCAGGCGCACGAAGGCGGAGCCGATGAAGCCGGCGCCGCCCGAGACCAGGAGCCGGGACGGAAGCCCGTCGCCCACCCGGGACCAGAAGTCGGTGCCGCTCAAATCAGATGTTCTCGATGCTCCAGTCGAAGCCGATGCGGGGATCGTTCCAGGCCAGTCTGCCCTCGTCCGGCTGCTGCGGGTCGTAGGGCTCGGTGACGTAGTAGCTGAGGAGGACGTCCTCCAGGCCCAGCACCTGGTAGCCGTGGGCCACGAGGGGCGGGATGGCGATCATCTTGGGCGCGTTGCGGCCGGCGATCACCACCTGCACCCGGCCGGCGCTGGGGGAGGCGCGGCGCAGGTCCACCAGCACCACCCGGGCGTTGCCCTCGACCAGGTCCCAGTAGTCCCACTGGCGGCGGTGCCAGTGGAAGGCCTTGATCAGCTCGGGCGGGTTGCCGCCCCGGGCGTAGGCGAGCGAGCGCGACATCTGGGCGAAGCCGTGCTCGGGGAGGAAGGGCCGGCCCTGGTCGTCGCGGTCGCCGCGCTTGAGCTGCTCCAGGAAGTAGCCGCGCTGGTCAGCGTGGACCACGAAGCTCTTGGTCATCACCCCCTCGATGGGGGCCAGGCGCTCCGCCAGCGGGTGCGCCGCCATCTCCGCCAGCACCTCCTCCATGTCCGGGGAGGTGGCTTGCCAGGCCATCAGCCGCGGCCCCGCGCGGTGCTCACGCCAGGCTCACCCGGGAGTGGTCCCCCAGCATCAGCTTGTGGGCCAGGGGCCGGGTGCCGCTCTTCTCCACCACCACGTCGCGCCCGATCAGGGAGTCCTCGATCTTGCTCACGCCGCGGATGCAGGTGTTCTCCAGGACGATGGAGTGCTCGATCTCGCTGCCCTCCAGGACCACGTGGTGGTAGAGGGCGGTGAAGGGGCCGACGTAGGAGTCCACCACCCGCGTGTGGGCGCCCACGATGGCGGGACCGCGGATGGTGCTCCCGATCACCTGGCTGCCCTCCTCCAGGATCACCTTGCCGAGCAGGCGGCAGTCCTCGCTGGCGCGGCCCTCGCGCCGCTCCGGGAGCATGTCCAGCACCACCCGGTTGCACTCCAGCAGGTCGTCCATCTTGCCGGTGTCGATCCAGCGCCCGGCGACCACGTGGGGCAGCACGCTGCGGCCGTGGTCGATCTCCCACTGGATGGCGTCGGTGATCTCCAGCTCGCCCCGGGGCGAGGGCTCGATGGCGTCCACCGCCTCCAGGATGGAGGGCTGGAAGAGGTAGACCCCGACCAGCACCAGGTCGCTGCGCGGCACCTCCGGCTTCTCGGTCAGGCGGACCACCCGCTCCCCCTCCAGCTCGGCGACGCCGAAGCGCTCGGGGTGGGGCATGGCCTTGAGCAGGATGAGCGAGTCGGGGCGCTTCTCCTGGAACTGCCGGACCACCTGGCTGATGCCGCCGGGGATGAAGTTGTCGCCCAGGTACATGACGAAATCGGAACCGCCCAGGTAGGGCTTGGCGGTCTGGACGGCGTGGGCCAGGCCGAGGGGGGCGCTCTGGGGGATGTACTCCACCCGGGCCCCGAAGCGAGACCCGTCCCCGACCGCCTCGCGGATCTCCTCGGCCGTGTCCCCGACCACGATCCCGATCTCGGTGACGCCGGCCTCCACCAGCGCCTCCAGGGCGTAGAAGAGGACCGGCTTGTTGGCGATCGGGACCAGCTGCTTGGCCCCGGTGTGGGTGATCGGCCGCAACCGGGTGCCCTTGCCCCCGCTCAGCACCAGCCCCTTCACGGCGCCCAAGGCTACCAGTTCCCCGGCCGCGCTCCCGGGCCCCGAGGCGCGGCCTCAGTAGGCGTGGCGGTGGAAGAGCAGCCTCCAGGGGGTGAGCAGGAGGATCTTGAGGTCGAAGCCGAGCGACCAGTTCTCGACGTAGTAGATGTCGTAGAAGATCCGCTCCTCCATGCTGCTGGCCTGGCGCAGGTCGTTGACCTGGGCCCAGCCGGTGCAGCCGGGCAGGACCTGGAGCCGGTCCCGGTAGCGGGGCACGGTGCGCTCGAACTGGCGGGCGAAGAAGGGGCGCTCCGGCCGCGGCCCCACCAGGCTCATCTCGCCGCGCAGGACGTTGAGGAGCTGGGGCAGCTCGTCCAGGCTGAAGCGGCGGATGAAGCGCCCCACCGGCGTCCGCCGGGGGTCGGCGGAGCTGGTCATCACCGGGCCCGTCTCCCGCTCCGCGTCCGCCACCATGGAGCGCAGCTTGAAGACCCGGAAGCGCCGGCCGCGGAGCCCGAGCCGCTCCTGGGTGTAGAAGGGCGGTCCGGGCGAGCTGACGAGGATGGCCAGGCAGCAGAGCCCGACCACCGGCAGCGCCACCAGGGAGAGCAGCAGGGCCCCGACCAGGTCGAAGCCGCGCTTGAGCAGGAGGTTGGCGCCGACCAGCCGGTTGGGCCGGATCCCGACCAGGGGTAGCCCGGCCACCTCCTCGGTGTTGGCGGCGCTGGTCATGATCTCCAGCACGTCGGGCACGACCTTCACCTCGGCGCCCTGGGCGAGGCACTCCCGGGCCAGCTCCAGGACCCGCTCGTGGCCCTCGCCGCTGAGGGCCAGGACCACCTGGTCGACGCGGTCCCGGGCCAGGATCGGACCCAGCCCGGAGCGCAGCTGGTAGACGGGGGGGTCGGCACCCCTCGCCACCGGCCCCGACCCGGCGTCGGTCTCGACCTTGGCCACCACCCGGTACCCGAACTCGGGGAACATGCGCAGGCGGCGCATCAGCAGGTCGGCCACCGGCCCCGACCCCACCACCACCACGCGCAGGCCGCCGCTGCCCGCCCGCAGCAGCGCCCCCTCGGCCAGGCGCAGGAGGGCGCGCTCGGCGACGAAGAGCAGCAGCGCCGCCAGGGCGGCGTCGGCCAGCACCAGGCGGCTGTAGGGGAAGCCGCGGTAGAGGCCCTCCAGGGCCAGGGCGAGGATGACGAAGAGCGCCACCGAGCCGACCGCCCCCAGCATCTCGTCGACGAAGGACTGCCCGGGCCGGAAGCGGTAGCGGCCGGTGCAGGCGAAGGTCAGGAGCCAGAGCCCCACCACCACCGGCACGGCCACGGCGTAGGCGGCGAAGCTGGGCACCTGCTGACCCGGGATGGGCACTCCGGAGAGGTAGAAGCGGTACTCGTAGCCGAGCAGGGCGCCCCCGCCCGCGGCCAGGGCGTCGCCCAGCAGCCGGGGGACCAGCACCGGGACCCAGCGCCGCAGGCGCTGGCGCGAGGCCTGGCCCCGGTCGAGGGCCTGGAGCAGGGGCTCGGTCTCAGCCGCCACCGGCGCTCCCCGGCTGGCCCAGGCGCCGGCCCAGGCTGGACCTGATGGCGCGCAGCTCCTCGGCGCTGACGCCGCCGGTCAGGTAGAGCGCGGCCAGGTAGAGCAGCCCGGAGAGGAAGCCCGCGAGGAAGACGTCGAGACCTCCGAGCAGGCCCATGACGCCGGCCATGAAGGCCCCGGAGACGAGGATCGGGAGCAGGGGTCGGGCCCAGGCCAGCCGGTGCTCCAGCCGACGCCGAACCATGAGGTAGCCCGCCACCATCAGGAACACCTCGGTGATCACGGTGGCCCAACTGCTGCCAAGATAGCCGCTCGCCCGGGGCAGGAGCGGGATGAGGATGAGGTTGAGGGCGACGTTGACCACGATGCTGAGGATGGAGAGCACGACGCTGTCGCGCTGCCGGTCCATGGCCCCCAGGCCGAAGACGAAGGTGCTGTTGATGAACATGAAGACGATGGCCAGGGCCAGGATCTGCAGCGCCGGCGCCGACTGGGGGTAGACGCGGATGAAGGGCGCCGCCAGGAAGGGGGCCGCTCCCAGCCCGAGGAAGACGGCGAAGGGCATGGCCAGGGCCGCCAGCAGCCGGATGGTGGCGGTGTAGGCGAAGCGCATCGCCGCCAGCGACTCCAGGTGGACCACGGAGAGGGTGGGGAAGACCGCGTTCATCACCGTCTGGGGGATGAAGGAGAGCCCGTCCAGGAACTTGTAGGCCGCGGTGTAGTAGCCGACCTGGGTGAGCGGCCGGAGGGCGCTCAGGATGACCACGTCGATGCGGAAGTAGACGGTGTTGAGGAAGAAGACGAGGGCGAAGGGGAGCGCCATCTGGAGCAGCCGGCGGGCCAGGGGGGCGTCGAAGCGGATCGCCGGGCTGAAGTAGCGGCGGCGGATGACGACGTAGGCATAGACGCAGGTGACGGCGTAGCTGAGGGCGTAGACCCAGAGGTAGTCGGAGACGCCGAGGTGGGCCCGGGCCACGAAGAAGGTCCCGACCAGGAGGATGAGCGCCTCCGACATCGTCGCCACCGCCTCGTAGCGCATCTCCCCGGTGGCGTAGAAGGTGCTGCGCATGACGTTGGCGACGCTGGTCGCGACCTGGAGGAAGAAGGCGGGCAGCACCAGGGCCATGAAGCCGGGGCCCTTGCCCGCCAGCAGCGCCAGCAGCGCCAGCGTCCCCAGGCTGAGCAGGAAGAGGGGCACCTTGGCCGCCAGCACCGCCGCCAGGTAGGGCTTCATCCGCTCCCGGTCGCGGCTGGCCTCGCGCAGGTAGACGATCTGGAGCCCGAGGTCGCCGACGATGCTGGAGAGGGTGCTCAGCACCACGATCAGGGAGAACTCGCCGTAGAGGCGCGCTCCCAGCGTGTGCTGCTGGAGCAGGAAGGCCCCCAGGACGAAGATCTTGGAGGCGGAGCGGGCGACGAAGAGGATGGTGGTGCTGCGGACCGCCCTCTGTCCCAGGCTCACCGGCCCCGGCTCAGGCCCGGGCCGGGAGGTGCCGGGGCAGGCGGAGGTGGCGGCTGGCGGGCACCACCGCCACCGTGACCAGCGCCGCCAGCAGCCACCACTCGGCCGCGAGGTCGTTTTTCCAATAGGGGCTGTCGACCAGGCCATGGAGCAGCACCGTGGCCCAGCTGAGGGTCAGGGCCGCGGCCCAGGGTTGGAGCTGGGGGCCGGCCCGCAGCACCGGCACCAGGAAGCGGAAGAGCTCGAGGAAGAAGCCGAGCAGGGCGACCAGGCCCAGCACCCCCAGCTCGACCCAGAAGTCCAGCTCCAGCTGGTCCGGGTAGACGTGGGTCTGGGCCGAGGTGTCGCCCACGGCGCGGCGGTAGGGGCCGATCTCCTGCTGGTAGCCGGCCAGGCCGGTCCCGGTGAAGGGGTGGGCGGCGATCAGGTCGATGGTCGCGTGCCAGAGCCGGGCCCGCGCCACCAGGGAGTTGGCGGGGTTGTTGGGGTTCAGCTCGTTGTCGATTCGGTGGCGCACCGGGGGCAGCGCCACCGCCGCCACCAGCAGCACCAGGCAGCCGGCCAGCAGGACCCGGCGGCGAGGGTGGAGCGCGGCCGCCAGCAGGGCCAGCACCACCAAGGCGAACCAGGAGCCCCGGCTCAGCGTGAGCACGTCGCCGAGGCCCAGCACCAGGACCGCGGCCCAGTGCAGCGAGCGCCAGCGCACGCCGCCGAAGAGGGCCAGGCCGAGGGCCAGGGCCACGATCGGGTCGAGGAAGATGCCGCCGAAGTTGTTGTTGCTCCAGAGCCAGCTGGGGGCGGGGGGCGAGAAGTTGAGGTTGACGGCGTGGGCGGCGAGCGCCTGCCCCAGGGCCACGAACTGGGAGATGGCCACCACCAGGCCGCTGACGTAGAGGCCGAAGGCGAGCCGCTCCCAGTCCCAGCTGGAGCGGAGCACGTTGACGGCGACGAAGAAGAGCACGATCGGCTCCACCACGTAGGCCTTGGCGATGCCCAGCGCCTCGCGGTGGTCGGGGCTGACCACGACCGCGAGCGCGGTGGCGACGATGATCACCGCCACGATGACGCTGAAGGGGGTGTCGAGCCGGGGCATGCGCCGCATCAGGGCGCTCTCGACGACGAAGGCGAGGACCGTCAGCCCCAGCACCACCTCGAGCCCGGTGACGGGCAGCCGGCCCAGGATGGTCGCCCGCAGGACGTAGGCGGGCAGCGCCGCGGCGGTTAGGAAGACGCCTGCACGACTCCACCGCATCGCCGGCGATTATGGCAGCCCGGCTTGCGTCCCCCGATCGGGGGCGGGCCCCCGGCGTCCCTCAGCTGGTGGCGGGCGGGCGCAGCAGCCCGACCGCGGCGCGGATCTCGGAGAGATTGGCCGCCGCCACCTGCTGGGCCCGCCGGTCGCCCTCGGCCAGCACCCGGTCCAGCTCCCCCCGGTCCCCGAGCAGCTCCCGGTAGCGCGCCTGGAGCGGCAGGAGGGTGGCCACGGTGACCTCGGCCACGGCCGCCTTGAGGTGTCCGTAGCCCTGGCCCTGGAACTGCCGCGCCAGCTGCTCCCGGGAGCAGCCGGTGAGGGCCCGGTAGATGTCTAGGAGGTTGGCCACCCCCGCTCCGGCCGACTCCAGGTCGACGGCCCGGCCGCTGTCGGTCTTGGCCCGCATGACCTTGGCCCGGACCCGCTCCGGGGGGTCCAGCAGCCCGATCCGCCCGGCCTCTCCCTGGGCGCTCTTGCTCATCTTGGACTCGGGGTCGTCCAGGGCCATGACCCGGGCTCCCCCACCGCGGCGGCCGATCCGTGGCCGGGGCAGCACCAGGACCTCGCCGTAGAGGCGGTTGAAGCGGCGGGCGACGCTGCGGGTCAGCTCCAGGTGCTGCCGCTGGTCCTCACCGACGGGGACGAAGTTGGCCCGGTAGAGGAGGATGTCGGCCGCCATCAGCACCGGGTAGGTCAGCAGGCCGGAGCTGATCCGCTCCGCGCCCCGGCGCCGGGACTTGTCCTTGAACTGGGTCATCCGCTCCAGCCAGCCGACCGGCGTGACGCAGCTGAGCAGCCAGGCCAGCTCCGTGTGCTGGGGCACGTGGGACTGGACCAGCAGGGTGGAGACGCCGGGGTCGATGCCGGCGGCGATGTACAGCGCCGCCACCTGGCGGGTCTTCTCGGCCAGCTCGCGGGGGTCGTGGGGGCCGCTCAGGGCGTGGAGGTCGACGACGCAGAAGTAGTTCCGGTAGCGGTCCTGGTCGAGGACCCAGGGGCGGAGCGCGCCCAGCAGGTTGCCCAGGTGCAGGTCGCCGCTGGGCTGCATCCCGCTGAATACCACCGGCAGCTCCGACACCCTGGCGATTCTATCGGCGCCCGCCGCTCACTCCTTCTCGGTCACCCGGTACTCGAGATGGGATCCGAAGAGGAGCCGGGTCTGGGCCTCGAGCGCGGGGATGACGCTGAGGACCATGAAGACGGCGGGGTAGGCGAGGGTCTGGATGTCGACCAGGCGCCGCCGCCACCAGCGCCACTGCGGGGGTCGGGGCTGGAGCCGGTTGTCCAGCACCGCCACGGCCAGGATGTTGAGCAGCGTCGTCTCCAGGATGATGCTGGCCGTCGTCTCCAGGATGGCGCCGGCGTTGGAGAGCGCGTAGTCGTAGTTGAAGAGGGACGGCAGCGTGCCCGCGACCAGGATCAGCATCGGCACCGTGGCCCAGCTGAGGTGGTTGAAGACCAGCATCCGGAAGCGCTCCAGGCGGAGCCGGAGGGGGATCTCCGGGTGCGCCGTCATGCGCGAGGCGACGTAGGGGATGTCGGTCACCCCCCAGGCCCAGCGCTTGATCTGGTTGTACTGGCTGGCCAGGGTGGTGCCGTAGTCCGAGGCGCGGGGCGCGTCCCCGAACATGGGCAGGAAGGCGGGCCGGACCCGGAGCCGCGCGCCGTACCTGAAGAAGGACTTCCAGAAGAAGCGCGAGTCCTCGGGGATGACGTCGTCGTCCCAGTAGCCGACCTCGTCCAGCATGCGCAGCGAGAGCGAGTAGGCGGAGAACATGACCAGGCGCTTGGGGTGCTGGTGCAGGTAGAGCTGCCACTGGGTGCTGAGGGTGGCCATGGAGCGCACCGCGGAGGGCACCCGCCAGAGGTTGTTGAGGAACATCGGGACCGGCTGCCAGATCGAGGTCAGCCGGTCCGCCGCCTGGCAGAACATGGTGCTGACGTAGGCCAGGTACTGGGGGTGGACGCGGTAGTCGGAATCGAGGTCGGTGACGATGACCCGCTCGGGGTCGAGGCCGAGCCCGTCCAGGGCCCGCTTCAGGACCGGCCCCCCGTACGACATGGCCGCCGACTTGCCGACCACGATGCCGGGCAGGAGCGGGTCCCTGATGTGCCAGAAGGCCCGGAAGCTGGAGCCGAACTTCTCCTGGAGGCGCTCCACGTTGCCTATCCCCCGGAGGTCGGTCTCCCGGGTGATGATGGCCAGGATCTTGCCCTCCACCGGGTAGTCGGCGGCGGCCAGCGCGGCCACGGTGGCGTGCAGGGTCTCGTAGCCCTCGGTGTAGGTGGGGATGAGGAAGGCGTGGACCAGCTCCCGGGGCAGCGGTCCCCCGGGCAGTCGCTCCACCGTGGCCATGCCCGCCGCCCAGTCCACCGCCTGGGTCTCCTCCAGGAGGCGGATCCCGCGCCGCACGTAGCGGAAGGTGTGGACCAGCTTCACCAGCCAGTAGAGGTCGAGGAGGACGGCGAAGGCCCCCAGCAGCCAGAGGTAGGTGAAGTCGGTGAACGTGATCAGGAAGCCGACCAGCAGCGGCGTCGCCAGCAGGATCCAGACGGTCAGACCGGGGGCCATCTCCCAGGCCCGCTGGAGCCGGCGGCGGCGCGCGTCGGGCAGACCGAGCCGGGCCGCCCGCTCCGGCGGGACGTAGCCGGGGAGCACCCCCACCCGGGGCGGGGCGGCCGGGCCTAGGTCGATCGTCGTGCTCGCCACCGCAGGCGATGCTAAGGCCCGCGCCGGCCGATTGAGACAATCCGTTCACGCTCGACTGAGGCCCGGGGAACCTGAGGTATCCTGCCGAGCCGTGGGCCAGCGAGTCCGACTCACCTCACTCGCCCGGGTCCGCGGAGTTGCCTCCCACCCCGCGGTCACGGTCGCGGTGACGGTCCTGGCCCTGGCTGTCTTCGTGCACTCGGTGGACCTCGGAGCCGCGCTCCGGGACCTCACCCACCTGGACTGGCGCTGGGCGCTCCTGGGGCTGGGGCTCTCCGGCCTCTCGGTGGTGGCCAGCGTGATGGAGTGGGGTGCGCTGGTCCGGGGGGCCGGCAAGGCGCTCGGCTGGCGCTACCTCGGGGGCTGGTACATGAAGGGGCTCTTCATCAACCAGGTCTTCCCCGCCGGCGTCGGCAGCGACGCGATCCGCGCCCTCCAGGTGGGCAAGCTGGCGGGGCGCAGCCCGGTGCTGGCCTCCCTCATCGGCAGCCGGATGGCGGGCACCCTGGCCATGGCCCTCTGGGGCCTGACCAGCGCCGTGGTCCTGGACACCGTCTTCCGGCTCCCCGTCCTGGTCGGCTTCGCCTGCTTCAGCGCCCTCATGCTGGTGGGCTGGGTGCTCGCCCTGGAGGCGGAGCGGATGCTGGGAAGGCTCCTCCACCGGACCGTCAGCCGGCCCGGCCCGATGGCCCGGCTGCAGCGGATCCGTCCCCTGCTGAGCTCGCTGGCCAGCTACCGCGGCGCCCGCCGCGCCCTCACCTGCTCCATCGTGGCCGGCAGCCTCGGCTGGGGGCTCAACCTCCTGGCCATGCAGGCCTTCAGCCGCTCCCTCGGCTACGACATCTCCTGGGAGGTCTTCGCCGTGGTCCTCCCCCTGGCCCTGCTGGCCACCTTCGTGCCCATCTCCGCCAACGGGATCGGGATCCGCGAGGGGCTGCTGGTCCTGCTCCTGGTCCAGTTCCACGTCCCCCTGGGGGTGGCCACCGCCATGAGCATCTTCGTGGACCTCCAGATGATCCCCTTCGCCGCCCTGGGCGCCCTGGTCGAGGCCGCCGAGGTGGCCCTGGGCCACACCTACCGGCGGCTGCGGCAGGTGGGCTCGCTGGCCCCGGGCGTCTCCATGGCCCACTCCACCCTGCACCTCGTGGTCGCCCCCGAGGTGGTGGTCCAGCTCCGCCGCCGCTAGACCCTAGGGGACCGGGGGCGCGGCGCCGGACCCCCATCTCCCCTCCTCAGGACGCTTCCGGCCGCAGCGCGCGCCCGGCCAGGGTGGCCAGGTGGCCGAGGGCGCTGGCCGCGATCACCAGCCCCAGGGCCAGCTCCAGGGGCCCGGCCGGCCCCCCGGCCAGGACCACCAGGGAGGACGCGCCCAAGGCCAGGGCGCTGGCCACG
>JASHRA010000265.1 GCA_030038765.1 Candidatus Dormiibacterota bacterium
CGGACGGGGCCTCCGCCGGAGCCTCAGGCGCTGACTCCAGCACCAGCTCCGCCGGCGCAGGCTCCACCCAGGTCTCCTGGGGGGCGTCGGGCGGGGCCTCCAGCGCCGCCTCTGGGGGCGGCACGGTGGCCGGGGTCTGGGCCGGAGACTCCTCCAGGGGGACCTCGACGAGGGCCCGGGCTCGGGCGGGCCGGACCGGGTCGCGGGGCTCGGTGGCCGAGATCGGCCCGATCGCGCCCGGCGCCGCCTCCGGCAGCGTTTGGGCCAGCAGATCTTCCGGCTCGAAGGTCGGCTCCGGCAGCGCCTGCGGCAGCAGCTCCTCCAGCTCGAAGGCCGGCTCCGGCAGCGCCTGCGGCAGCAGCTCCTCCGGCTCGAAGGCCGGCTCCGGGAGCAGCGCCAGCGGCTCCACCGCCAGCTCCTGCTCCGCCGCCGCCGGCTCGGCCATCTGCCTCACCTCCTCCTCGGTGGCGAGGATGAGGAGGCGTTCGTAGGTGGACCGGCCCATGCGCCGGTAGAGCAGGGAGGCCGGGTCGGGGTAGCCAGCCGCGGCCACGCGCCCCGCCAGCCCCTCGGCAACCCTCATCAGGGACAGCTCGTTGAAGTCCTCTGGCTCCAGCTCCTGGAGCTCCTGCTCGATGAGGGCGGGGAGCTCTGGCACGCCGGGGGCGATCTCCCGGGACAGCTCGATCCAGGACTGCTGGAGATCGGCCACACCCTGGCCCTGGCCTTCCCCCCCGTTGGAAGCGCGTGCCGCTTGGACCATCCCAGGCGCAGTGTGCCATCGCGCAATGTCAGATCCCGTGGCGCCGAGTCAACGAAACCGTGACGCTTGGCCGGCCCGGGGTCGGGCGGGAACTTAGGATTGAGTCCGTTGCCAAGTCCAGACCGGCGCCCCGCCCCGAGCCGCCGCAGCCCCTGGCTGGGCGAGGTCGAGGACTGGCTCTGGGACCGCCCCTCCTTCCGGATGATCCCCGATCTCAAGCTCCCGGAAGCGCCCTACGGTGAGCCCCAGCCGGCCCCGTCCGGGGCCCTCCGGGTCGGCTTCGCCGGCTTCCCCTCGGACTTCAGCGTCGCCCTGCTGCTGGCGCTCCTGGGCACCGGGGTGGAGCTGGTCGGCATCGCCACCAGCCTCGGGGCCAACCCGGCCATCGCGGGCGAGAACGCGCTCAGCCAGATCGCCGAGCACTTCCGGGTGCCGCTCCTGCGCCTGGCTCGGGTCAACGACTACGACTCCCTGGTCGAGCTGCGCCGGCTTCGTCCCCAGCTGATGCTGGTGGCCAGCTTCGACCAGATCCTCCGGCCCCGGGCGCTGGCCATCCCGCGCCGCGGTTGGGTCAACGTCCATCCCTCGCTGCTGCCCCGCTACCGGGGCCCGGAGCCGGTCTACTGGGCCATCGTCGAGGGCGAGCGGGAGTCCGGCATCAGCTTCCAGCGCGTGGCCCGGGGGATCGACGCCGGTCCCCTGCTGCTCCAGCGCCACGCGCCCATAGAGGACGACGACGACAACGGGATCCTGACCCGCCGCCTGACCCGGCTCGGCGCCGACGCCATGCCGGAGGCGATGGAGCTGGTGGCCGCCAACGCGGCCGGGGTCGAGATGGACATGGCGACCGGCTCCTACTTCACCTCGGTGGGGCACCGGCGCATCGACCGCGTCGAGTCCTCGCTCCTGGCCGACCGCATGGTCCGGGCCGGCAACCCCAACATGCTGGCCGCGACCGAGTGTGGCGGCAGCCTCTGCTACGTGATCCGGGCCCGGCGCCTGCCTCCCTCCGATCCCCGCCCGGGGCCCCGCCTCCACTTCCCCGACGGGGACCTGCTGCTGGAGCAGACGGTCGACCGCTGCGGCTGCCACCACGCCCTGCCGGTGGGCAGCTGTCCCCACGACGAGGCCGACCCGGGCTGATCCCGGGGAAGACTCCCGCCCGACGATCCCGATCTCAGGCGGTACGATCGGAACCGTGGCCACTCAGCCCTCCCTGGGCAGGTCGGAGCAGCTCCGGCTGGAGGTGGTTCGGGTGGAGGGCTCGCACTCCCACCCGACCCGCGACACGGTGGCACGCGAGGAGGCGCTCCAGCTCATGGTCGACGGGGCCCCCCTGGCGGTGATGCTGAGGACCCCCGGCCGCGACCTCGAGCTCTGCCTCGGGCTGCTCCACGCCGAGGGGGTGGTGCGCCACCTCTCGCAGCTCCGGGGCGCGCGGCTCGCCCCCAGCGGCCAGCACGACCTGGACCACCTGCCCATCCCGGTGGAGCTGGTCCCGGAGGCGGAGAACCTGGTCGACGTGCAGCTCAAGGAGCCGCTGCCCGAGGGGGCCCTGGGCTGGCAGCGGGCCCTCCCCTCCTCCAGCGCCTGCGGCATCTGCGGCACGGCCACCCTGGAGGCCCTGCAGGCGGTGCAGCCGGAGGTCACGGGCCAGAGGGTCTGGAGCCTCGCCGAGGTGGCCTCGCTCCCGGACCGGCTGCGCCAGGCGCAGCGCGTCTTCGAGAGCACCGGCGGCCTGCACGCAGCCGGGCTGCTGCGCCAGCCCGGCGGTGAGCTGGAGGTGGCGGAGGACGTGGGCCGGCACAACGCCGTCGACAAGCTGGTGGGTCGGGCCCTGCTCCAGGAGCGGCTGCCGCTGCGGGACGCCTGCGTCCTGGTCAGCGGCCGGGCCGGCTTCGAGATCGTCCAGAAGGCGGCCGCGGCCGGTGTCTGCGTGGTGGCCTCGATCTCCGCCCCCTCCTCCCTGGCGGTGCAGGCGGCGGAGTCCACCGGGGTCACCCTGGTCGGCTTCCTCCGGGGCCGGCGCTGCAACGTCTACAGCCATCCCGAGCGGCTCGAGCTGGACCTGCCGGAGGAGGCAGGGCCTTGAGCGCGACGCGCGGTCTCGACCTCCTGGTCATGGCCGGGGGCGAGAGCCGGCGCATGGGTCGGGACAAGACCCGGCTGCACTTCCCCGGCCCCGAGGACCCGACCCTGCTGGAGGGGGTGGTCCAGGCCCTCCGCCCGCTCGCCGACCGGGTCCTGGTGGCGGGGCCGGCCCGGCCCGGGCTGGAGGCCCAGTTCGTGGCCGACGACCCGGCCGCCCGAGGGCCCCTGGGAGGCCTGCTGGCGGGCCTGGAGTCGGCCTCGGCGGAGCTCGTGCTGGTCTCGGCCGCCGACCTTCCCGAGCCCTCAAGGGAGCTGGCCCAGGGGCTCCTCGGGCTGGCCCTCAAGGAACCGGGCTGGGAGGCGGTGGTGCCCTCCCGAGGGGGCCG
>JASHRA010000031.1 GCA_030038765.1 Candidatus Dormiibacterota bacterium
CGAAGAGGGTGAGCACCCGGCTCAGCTCCTGGCGGTAGCCGAGCGCCGCCAAGCGCTGGAAATCGGGATCGGCCGCCTGCGCGCCCTCGCTCTCCGCCCTCTGGGCCACCGCTCACCCTCCGCTCCGGGCCCACGCTGGCCGTGGGGCCCTCAGGGAATCTAAGCCGGGGCGCGGCGCGGGTCTAGGTGCGCGGGACCCAAGCTTCTGCTCCGCGGCTGTGCCCCGCGGACAAGGGAGGGACCGTCGCGGGGCCCCGGGGCGGGTCATCAGCGGGGTCGGGGCGGCCAGCCCGGCTGAGTTTGACAGCCCCCAATTCGGGCTATAGACTAACCAGTCGCGCCTCCGGTGGAGCGCTGAACCGTCCGTGCTTGGTCGTCGCCCCGGAGCGGCCATTGTTCTCTAAGGTCCTGTTCAACTTGCCCACCATTCAGCAGCTGGTCCGGAAGGGTCGCCAGCGGGTCGTCAAGAAGACCAAGTCGCCGGCGCTCAAGGGGTCCCCCCAGAGGCGCGGCGTCTGCGTGCGCGTCTTCACCACCACGCCCAAGAAGCCGAACTCGGCGCTGCGCAAGGTGGCCCGCGTCCGCCTCACCTCCAAGGTCGAGGTGACCGCCTACATCCCGGGCATCGGGCACAACCTCCAGGAGCACTCCGTGGTCCTGGTCCGGGGCGGTCGGGTCAAGGACCTGCCCGGAGTCCGCTACCACATCGTGAGGGGAGCCCTGGACACGGCCGGCACCAAGGCCCGCAAGCAGGGCCGGAGCAAGTACGGGGCCAAGCTAGAGAAGCCGGGTCGGGGAGCCTGACGTGCCCCGTCGCCAGAGGGTCTCCCGCCGCGTCATCGTCCCCGATCCCCAGTTCCACAGCGACGGACTGGCCAAGTTCATCAACTGCGTGATGCTGAACGGCAAGCGCTCCACCGCCGAGAGCATCGTCTACGGCGCGCTGGGGCGCATCTCCAAGAGCCAGCGGCGCGAGCCACTGGAGGTCTTCGACCAGGCGGTGCGCAACGCCACCCCCATCATCGAGGTCAAGCCCAAGCGGGTCGGCGGGGCCACTTACCAGGTTCCGGTCGAGATCCGCCACGACCGCCGCCTGGCTCTGGCCCGGCGCTGGCTGATCCGCAGCGCCCGCTCCCGCCACGGCCGGAGCATGGCCGACAAGCTCGCCGCCGAGCTGATGGACGCCAGCAACGGCATGGGCCAGGCGGTCAAGCGCAAGGAAGACACCCACAAGATGGCCGAGTCCAACAAGGCCTTCTCCCACTTCAGGTACTGAGGCCAAGAGTTGAGTTCCCAGGCAACGGTGACGACGCGCGGGCCCAAGGCGGCGGGGCGCCAGGTCCCGCTGGAGCGGCTGCGCAACATCGGCATCATGGCCCACATCAACGCCGGCAAGACCACCACCACGGAGCGGGTGCTCTTCTACACCGGGCGGATCCACAAGATGGGTGAGGTCCACGACGGCGCCGCCACCATGGACTGGATGGTCCAGGAGCGGGAGCGCGGCATCACCATCACGGCCGCGGCCACCGCCGCCGAGTGGCAGGGCCACCACATCAACATCATCGACACCCCCGGGCACGTCGACTTCACGGTCGAGGTCGAGCGCAGCCTCCGCGTCCTGGATGGCGCCATCGCCGTCTTCGACGCCGTGAGCGGGGTGGAGCCCCAGTCGGAGACGGTCTGGCGCCAGGCCGACCGCTACGACGTGCCCCGGATCTGCTTCATCAACAAGATGGACCGCGTCGGTGCCGACTTCCAGGGCTCGGTCGAGTCGATCCGGGAGCGGCTGGGGGCCCGGGCGGTGCCGGTGCAACTGCCGGTGGGCTCCGAGGACGCCTTCCAGGGCATGGTCGACCTGGTCCGGGAGCGGGTCATCACCTACACCGACGACCTCGGCACCTCGGTCACCGAAACCGAGATGCCGGAGGGCATGGAGGAGGCCATCCGGACGGCTCGCCAGGAGCTGGTGGAGGCGGCCGCGGAGTTCGACGACGAACTGATGCAGGCCTACCTCGACGACCAGCCCATCGACAGCGAGCGGCTGGCCCAGGCCCTGCGCCGGGGCACGGTGGCGGCCGAGCTCTTCCCCGTCTTCTGCGGCGCCTCGCTGCGCAACCGGGGCGTCCAGCCCCTCCTGGACGGCGTCGTCGACTACCTGCCGAGCCCCCTGGACCGGCCCCCGGTGAGCGGCACCGACCCCCGGACCGGCGAGGCCACGGTCCGTGACCCCGACGATGAGAGCCCGCTCTCAGCGCTGGCCTTCAAGATCATGACCGACCCCTACGTCGGCAAGCTCATCTTCTTCCGCGTCTACAGCGGCACGCTGCGCTCCGGCAGCTACGTCTTCAACGCCAGCAAGGGGGAGAAGGAGCGGGTGGGACGCATCCTCAAGATGCACGCCAACCGCCGCGAGGAGATCGACCACGTGGTGGCGGGCGACATCGCCGCCGCCATCGGCCTGCGCCACGCCTCCACCGGCGACACGCTGAGTGACGAGGCCCAGCCCGTGGTGCTGGAGTCGATCACCTTCCCCGAGCCGGTCATCAGCGTCGCCATCGAGCCCAAGACCAAGGCCGACCAGGACAAGCTCGCCCTGGCGCTGCAGAAGCTGGCCGAGGAGGACCCCACCTTCCACGTCCGCACCGATCCGGAGACGGGCCAGGACCTGATCTCGGGGATGGGAGAGCTCCACCTCGAGATCTTCGTTGACCGCCTGCTCCGCGAGTTCAAGGTGGACGCCAACGTGGGCAAGCCCCAGGTCGCCTACCGGGAGACCATCCGCAAGGAGGCCCAGGGGGTGGGGCGCTTCGTGCGCCAGACCGGCGGCCACGGCCAGTACGGGCACGCCGAGCTGGTGGTGGCCCCCTCCGAGGTCGGGCGCGGCTTCGAGTTCGTCAACAAGATCGTGGGCGGGATCGTCCCGCGGGAGTTCATCGCCCCCATCGAGAAGGGCTGCATCGACGCCCTCCAGTCCGGGGTCCTGGCCGGCTACCCTGTGGTCGACGTCCGCGCCACCCTGGTCAACGGCTCCTACCACGAGGTCGACTCCTCGGAGCAGTCCTTCCAGATCGCCGGCGCCATGGCGATGAAGGACGGCCTGCGCAAGGCGGACCCGGTCCTGCTGGAGCCGATCATGAAGGTCGACGTCACCGTGCCCGAGGCCAACCTCGGCGATATCATCGGGGACCTGACCTCCCGCCGGGGTCACACCCTGGGCATGGAGAGTCGCCGCGGCATGCAGATCGTGCGCGCCCAGGTCCCGCTGGGAACCATGTTCGGCTACGCCACCGACCTCCGCAGCATGACCCAGGGCCGGGCCAGCTACGTGATGGAGTTCGACCACTACCAGGAGGTGCCGGCGAGCCTGGCCCAGGAGATCACCGCCAAGCGCAGGAGTTGAGACAGAGAACCTCGGGTGCGTTGCCTAGCACCGGAAGGGCAGGGAGCAATGGGTAAGAAGAAGTACGACACCAGCAAGCCCCACATAAACGTGGGCACCATCGGCCACATCGACCACGGCAAGACGACCCTGACGGCCGCCATCACCAAGGTCCTGGCCTCCGAGGGCCTGGCCGACTTCCGCGCCTTCGAGACCATCGACAACGCTCCCGAGGAGAAGCAGCGCGGCATCACCATCGCCACCTCCCACGTGGAGTACGAGACGGCCACCCGCCACTACGCCCACGTCGACTGTCCCGGCCACGCCGACTACGTCAAGAACATGATCACCGGCGCCGCCCAGATGGACGGCGCCATCCTCGTCGTCTCCGCCACCGACGGGCCCATGCCCCAGACCCGCGAGCACATCCTGCTGGCGCGCCAGGTGGGCGTGCCCTACATCGTGGTGGCGCTCAACAAGGTCGACCTGGTCGACGACGAGGAGCTGCTCGAGCTGGTGGAGCTGGAGATCCGCGAGCTGCTGACCAAGAACGAGTTCCCGGGCGACGACGTGCCCCTGGTCCGGATCTCGGCGCTCAAGGCGCTGGAGGGCGACCCCGAGGCGGTGGCCCAGATCCACCAGCTGATGGACGCGGTCGACACCTACATCCCGCTGCCCAACCGGCCCATCGACCAGCCCTTCATGATGCCCATCGAGGACGTCTTCTCGATCGAGGGTCGGGGCACGGTCGTCACCGGCCGCATCGAGCGCGGCGCCATCAAGGTCAACGACCCGGTGGAGATCGTGGGCATCCGCGACACCGGCAAGAGCGTCGTCACCGGGGTCGAGATGTTCCACAAGCTGCTGGACCAGGGCGAGGCGGGCATGAACTGCGGCTGCCTGCTCCGCGGGATCAAGCGGGACGAGGTCGAGCGGGGCCAGGTGCTGGCCAAGCCGGGAACGATCAAGCCCCACACCGACTTCGGCGCCCAGGTCTACGTCCTGAGCAAGGAGGAGGGCGGCCGACACACCCCCTTCTTCACCAACTACCGACCGCAGTTCTACGTCCGGACCACCGACGTGACCGGCCAGGTCACCCTGCCCGAGGGCCGGGAGCTGGTCATGCCCGGGGACAACGTCGAGCTCAACGTCTCCCTGATCAACGCCGTGGCCGTGGAGGAGGGGATGCGTTTCGCCATCCGCGAGGGTGGCCGCACGGTCGGGGCCGGCGTCGTCACCAAGATCACCAAGTAGGCAAGAGCCGAGCCCAGCCAGGAGAGAGATGGCACAGCGCATTCGGATCCGGCTCAAGGCCTACGACCATCGGGTCCTGGACCAGGCCGCCGCTCGCATCGTCGACACGGCGACCCGCAACCAGGCCACGGTGGTCGGTCCGGTGCCCATGCCCACCGAGATCAACAAGTTCACCGTCATCCGCGGGCCCTTCATCGACAAGGACTCGCGGGAGCAGTTCGAGATGCGCACGCACAAGCGGATCGTTGACATCCTCGACCCCAACCCCAAGGTGGTCGACGCGCTGATGCACCTCAACCTCCCGAGCGGGGTCAACATCGAGATCAAGCTCTGATGCCCCACTCCCTCCTCGCCCGCAAGCTGGGCATGACCCAGGTCTTCTCCGAGGACGGCCGCTGCTTCGGCGTCACCGTCCTCCAGGCCGGTCCCTGCCCCGTGGTCCAGGTCAAGACCGACGCCAAGGACGGCTACAGCGCCGTCCAGATCGGCTTCGAGCCGGCCCGCAAGGGCCTGAACCAGCCCCTGCGCGGTCACTACCGGGCCGCCGACCTGGAGCCGCAGCGCCACTGCGCCGAGGTCTCGGGCCTGGGTGAGGTGAAGGTGGGCCAGGTCCTCACCGTGGAGGGCTTCCAGACCGGGGGCCACGTGGACATCAGCGGCGTCAGCAAGGGCAAGGGCTTCGCCGGCCAGCACAAGCGTCACCACTTCGGCCGCGGCCCGGTGACGCACGGCAGCCACAACATCCGCCAGCCCGGGTCGGTGGGCTCGGTGGACGCCGCCCGGACCTTCCGGGGGCTGCCCATGGCGGGCCACATGGGCGCGGTCCGGCGCACCGTGCAGCGGCTCGAGGTGGTGCGCGTCGACCCCGACCGCAACCTGCTCCTGGTCAAGGGGCCGGTGCCCGGGGCCAGGCGGGGCGTGGTGCTGGTGCGCGAGTCCCGGCCCCGGATCCGCAAGACGGGCGGGGGCCGCTGATGCCGAGCGCCACCCGCCGGGACCCGGAGGGCCAGGAGGCGGGCAGCCTGGAGCTGCCCTCCGCTTTCGAGAGCCGGGTCAGCCTGCCCACGCTGCACCAGGCGCTGCTGCGTCAGCTCGCCGGGGCCCGGCAGGGGACGCACGACACCAAGACCCGGGCCGAGGTCTCGGGCGGCGGCCGCAAGCCCTACCGCCAGAAGGGCACGGGCCGGGCCCGCCAGGGCTCGATCCGGGCTCCCCAGTGGCGCGGCGGCGGCACCGTCTTCGGGCCCACGCCCCGGTCCTACGCCCAGGGCATGCCCCGCAAGCAGCGGCGCCTGGCGCTTCGCTCGGCGCTGGCCGCCCAGGCCGCCGACGGGCGCATCCAGGTGATCCCGGCACTCGACTACGAGGAGCCCAAGACGCGGCGCCTGGCGACGCTCCTGGACCGGGCCGAGGCGGGCCGCCGGGTGCTGCTGGTGCTGGCCGACCACTCCCCCAACGTCGAGCTCTCGGCCCGCAACATCCCCCAGCTCCGGCTGGTGCTGGCGGCCAACCTCAACGTGCGCGACCTGCTCAGCGCCGAGACCGTCCTGATCACGGAGCCGGCACTGGCCCAGGTCCAGGAGCACCTGGGATGAAGGACCCGGCCCAGATCCTGATCCGGCCCGTGATCAGCGAGAAGTCCTACGCCGGGATGGCGCACCAGCGCTACGTCTTCCGGGTCGCGCCCACCGCCAACAAGCTGGAGATCCGGGCCGCGGTGGAGGCCGCCTTCAAGGTCAAGGCGGAGTCGGTCAACGTGATCAACGTCAAGGGCAAGGTGCGCACCCGCATGCGTCGCGGCGGCCGGGTCGTGGGACGCAGCCGGGACTGGAAGAAGGCGGTCGTGACCCTGCGCGCCGGGGAGACCATCGCCAACCTCTTCGAGGGGGTCTGAGATGGCCGTCAAGCGCTACCGGCCGACCTCCCCCGGGCGCCGCTTCATGAGCGTCAGCTCCTTCGCCGACGTGGACAAGGTGAAGCCGGAGCGCTCGCTCACGGTCTCCCTCAAGAAGCACTCGGGGCGGAACTTCCAGGGCCGGATCACGGTCCGCCACCGGGGCGGCGGCCACCGCCGCATCTACCGCATCATCGACTTCCGCCGCGACAAGGTGGACATCCCCGGGCGCGTCGCCAGCATCGAGTACGACCCCAACCGCAGCGCCCGCATCGCGCTCATCCACTACCGGGACGGCGAGAAGCGCTACATCCTCTGTCCTGAGGGTCTGGCGGTCAACGACCAGGTCATGGCGGGAGAGAAGAGCGACATCCGCCCCGGCAACTCGCTGCCGCTGAGCCGGATCCCGCTCGGCACCACCATCCACAACCTGGAGCTGCAGCTGGGCCGGGGCGGCCAGCTGGTGCGCAGCGCCGGCGTGGGGGCGCAGCTGGTGGCCCGCGAGGGCCGCATGGCCCAGCTGCGCATGCCCTCGGGCGAGGTGCGGCTGGTGGACGTGCGCTGCAGCGCGACCATCGGCCAGGTGGGCAACTCCGACCACAGCAACGAGACCTGGGGCAAGGCGGGCAAGAGCCGCTGGCGCGGCTTCCGGCCCGCCGTCCGAGGCTCGACCATGAACCCCTTCGACCATCCCCACGGCGGTGGGGAGGGACGCTCCGGCCCCGGCGGCCACCCCCAGACCCCCTGGGGCAAGCCCGCCCTGGGCCACCGCACCCGCCACAACAAGGCCACCGATCGCATGATCGTGCGCCGGAGAAAGAAGTAGCCCATGAGCCGTTCCACCAAGAAGGGACCGTTCTGCGACGCACCGCTGCTGCGCAAGGTCCTGGAGATGAACCGGAGCCGGGAGAAGCGGGTGATCCGCACCTGGTCGAGGCGGAGCGACATCTTCCCCGAGATGCTGGGCCACACCATCGCCGTCCACGACGGGCGCAAGCACGTGCCGGTCTTCATCACCGAGGCCATGGTGGGGCACAAGCTGGGCGAGTTCGTGCCTACGCGCAAGTTCCGCAGCCACGGCCACCACACCGAGCGCAGCACGGCGCTCAAGTAGTCGAGAGGAGCAAGGATTGCAGGTCCAGGCGACCGCCAAGTGGGTCCGGGTGCCGGCGCGCAAGGCCCGGCTGGTGGCCAACGTGGTGGCGGGGATGCCGGTGGCTGACGCCCTCAGCACGCTCTCCTTCATGACCCAGGACGCCGCCAACGACGTGGCCAAGGTCGTGAAGTCGGCGGCCGCCAACGCGGAGAGCAACTTCAGCCTGGAGCCGGAGCGGCTGCGCCTGCTGCGCATCGACGTCGACGGCGGTCCCATCATCAAGCGCTACCGGCCCCGCGCCCGGGGAGCGTCCTTCTCCATCTTCAAGCGCACCTGCCACCTGCGGGCGGTGGTGGAGGACAGCCTGGAGCGGCCGGGGCGGCTGCGGGCCAGGCCCGCACGAGCGGCCGCGCCGGCGGCGACGCCCGCGTCCCCGGCCGAGGGCGCGGAAGCCGAGGAGGAGTAGGCAGGACATGGGTCAGAAGGTCCACCCCAACGGCTTCCGTCTGGGCGTCTACCGCAACTGGGACGCGCGCTGGTTCGCGACCGGGCCGGAGTACACCAAGCTGCTCCAGGAGGACCTGGCCATGCGCCAGCTGATCCTCGGCCGGCTGCGCAACGCCAGCATCGCCAGGATCGAGACGGAGCGCTCCGCCAACCAGCTGACGGTGATCATCCACACCGCCAAGCCGGGCATCGTCATCGGACGCAGCGGGGCCTCGGTGGACGCCCTGCGGGACAACCTGGAACGGATCTCGGGCAAGAAGGTGCGGGTCACCATCCAGGAGGTGAAGACCCCGGAGCTGGACGCGCACCTCGTGGCCGAGAACGTGGCCAACCAGCTGGAGAAGCGGATCGCCTTCCGCCGCGCCGTCAAGCAGTCGGTGATGCGCTCCATGCGGGCCGGGGCCAAGGGGGTCCGGATCCAGGTCTCGGGCCGGCTCGGCGGTGGCGACATGAGCCGCCGCGAGTGGGACCGCGACGGGCGCGTGCCCCTGCACACGCTGAAGGCCGACATCGACTACGGCCAGACCGAGGCCAGGACGACGTTCGGCCAGATCGGCGTCAGCGTCTGGATCTACCGGGGAGACTTCACCGAGCCCCAGGTAGTGGCGGCCCAGGAGGCGCCGGCGGA